>NZ_JACCSO010000780.1 GCF_013812955.1 Nannocystis sp.
CCCGGCCCCCGTCGCGATCAAGATGCCCGCCCTGGTCACCACCGCCCGCCGCAGCGAGCCCACGCGGCTGGCCGCGGCCGAGCCCGACCGCCCCGACCTCGTCGGCTGGAACGGCCGCGGCGGCTTCACCCCCGACGGCCGCGAGTACGTCATCCTCACCACCCGCGAGCACCGCACGCCCGCCCCGTGGGTCAACGTGCTCGCCAACCCCTACTTTGGCACGGTCGTCAGCGAGAGCGGCGGCGCCTACACCTGGTGCGAGAACGCCCACAACTATCGCCTCACCCCCTGGCACAACGACCCCGTCGGCGACCGCAGCGGCGAGGCGTTCTATCTGCGCGACGAGCACGACGGCCACCACTGGTCGCCGACCCCCCTACCGGCCCCCGGCGACGGCCCCTACACCACCCGCCACGGCTTCGGCTACAGCGTCTTCGAGCACGTCGAGGACGGCCTCACCAGCGAGCTGCGCACCTTCGTCGCCACGGACGCGCCGCTCAAGTTCATGCTGTTCAAGCTCACCAACCGCTCCGGGCGCGCGCGTCGGCTGTCCTTGACCGGCCTGTTCGAGCTGGTGCTCGGCGAGCACCGGGCCGGCAACGCGCCGCATGTCGTCACCGAACTCGACCCGGGCAGCGGCGCCCTGCTGGCCCGCAACGCCTTCGCCAGCGAGTCGACGCGCCGCGTCGCCTTCCTCGACTGCAGCGAGGACGCCCGCGCCCACTCCGGCGACCGCCTCGAGCTCCTCGGCCGCAACGGCGACCCTTCCCGCCCCGCGTGCATGGGCCGCGCCCGCCTCTCGGGCCGCGTCGGCGCCGGCCTCGACCCCTGCCTCGCCATGCAGGTCACGCTCGACCTCGCCGACGGCGAGACGCGCGAGCTCGTCTTCACCTTCGGCTCCGGCATCGACCTCGCCGACGCCCGCGCCCTCATCCACCGGTTTCGCGGCGTCGCCCCGGCCCTCGCCGCGCTCACCGGGGTGTGGGCCTACTGGAACCGCACCCTCGGCGCCGTGCACGTGCAGACGCCCGACCCCGGCTTCGACTTCCTCGCCAACGGCTGGCTGCTCTACCAGGTGCTCGCCGCCCGCATGTGGGGCCGCAGCGGCTTCTATCAGTCCGGTGGCGCGTTCGGCTTCCGCGACCAGCTGCAAGACGCCATGGCGCTGGTGCACGCCGAGCCGGCCCTGCTGCGCCAGCAGCTCGTCCGCGCCGCCGCCCGCCAGTTCGCCGAAGGTGACGTGCAGCACTGGTGGCACCCGCCCCTCGGCCGCGGCGTCCGCACGCGCATCTCCGACGACTACCTCTGGCTGCCATACGCCGTCTGCCGCTACGTCACCGCGATCGGCGACACCGGCGTGCTCGACGAGCGCATCCCCTACCTCGAGGGCCGACCGGTGCGCCCCGACGAGGACAGTTATTACGACCTCCCGCTGCGCTCCGCGCTCTCCGGCACCCTCTACGAGCACTGCGTGCGGGCGATCGAGCACGGCCTGCGCTTCGGCGCCCACGGCCTCCCGCTCATGGGCAGCGGCGACTGGAACGACGGCATGAACCTCGTCGGCGACGAGGGCAAGGGCGAGAGCGTGTGGCTCGCCTTCTTCCTGTACGACGTGCTGCGCCGCTTCGCCGCGCTCGCCCGCGCTCGCCACGACGACGCCTTCGCCGACCGCTGCCTGGCCGCCGCCGTCACCCTCCGCGACGCCATCGAGGCCCACGCCTGGGACGGCGCCTGGTACCGGCGCGCCTACTTCGACGACGGCGCCACCCTCGGCGCCGCGGACGACCTCGAGTGCCAGATCGACTCCCTCCCGCAGAGCTGGGCCATGCTCACCGGCGCCGGCGACCCCGCGCGCGCCCGGCAGGCCCTCGCCTCGCTCGACACCCGGCTCGTCAAGCGCGAGCTCGGCCTCATCCAGCTGTTCGACCCGCCCTTCGACCAGTCCCCCGCCAACCCCGGCTACGTCAAGGGCTACGTGCCCGGCGTCCGCGAGAACGGCGGGCAATACACCCACGCCGCCGTGTGGGCGGTGATGGCCTTCGCCGCCGCCGGCGACGTCGCCCGCGCATGGGAGCTGTTTCGCCTCATCAACCCCGTGCATCACGGCGACAGCAAGGCGGCGATCGACCGCTACAAGGTCGAGCCCTACGTCATCGCCGCCGATGTCTACACCAACCCGCAGCACGCCGGCCGCGGCGGCTGGACCTGGTACACCGGCTCGGCCGCGTGGATGTACCGCCTGCAGATCGAGTCGCTGCTCGGCCTGCACCGCGAGGTCGATCAGCTGCGCGTCGAGCCCCTGCTGCCAGCCGGCTGGGACACCTTCCTCGTCCACTACCGCTTCCGCCAGACCGCCTATCACATCCGCGTGCACGGCCCGGCCAGCGGCGGGCACGGCGTCACGCGCGTGCTCTGCGACGGCGTCGAGCAGCCCGGCCACACCATCCCCCTGTGCGACGACGGCGCGGAGCACCACGCCGAGGTCTGGGTCGCATCGATCTCACAATGAACGCACTCGCACAACCTCTCGCCGCAAGCGCCATCCCGCCTGCCAGCGACCTCGTGGGTCGCCATCCGCTCCTCTCACATAGCGAAGACACCCATGACCGAATCGATCTCCCAAGCCGAGCTCACCGCCATCGACGCTTATTGGCGCGCCGCCAATTATCTGACCGTGGGCCAGATCTACCTGCAAAAAAATCCGCTACTGCGCGAGCCGCTGCGCGTCGAGGACATCAAGCCGCGCCTGCTCGGTCACTGGGGCACCTCCCCCGGGCTCAACCTCGTCTACGTCCACCTCAACCGCACCCAGGTCGCCCGCATCGCCGGGCCCGCGCAGCCGCGGCCGTGACGCCACATTGACCCGATCGCGCACAGAAAGACTCATGACAAAACCATCCGATCTCCAAGCCACTGCCCCGCCGCAGACGATGCGTGCCACCGTCTTTCATGGCAAGGACGACATTCGCCTCGAGGCCGTGCCCATGCCTCACCCCGGCCCCGGTGAGGTGGTCATCCGCATCACGCTGACGACGATCTGCGGCACCGACCTGCACATCGTACGCGGCGAATATCCGGTGCGGCCGGGCCTCGTCATCGGCCACGAGCCGGTCGGCGTCATCGCGGAGCTCGGCGTCGGCGTCACCGGCTATGCGGTCGGGGACCGCGTGCTGGTCGGCGCGATCACCCCCTGCGGCCAGTGCAATGCCTGCCTCTCCGGCCACCAGTCGCAGTGCGGTCACGGCCACGATTGCGAGGCGCTCGGCGGCTGGCGCTTCGGCAACACCATGAACGGCGCCCAGGCCGAGTATCTCCTGGTCCCGAACGCCCAGGCCAACCTGGCCAAGATCCCGGACGAATTGACCGACGAGCAGGTCGTGCTGCTCGCCGACATCGCCTCGACCGGCATCAGCGGCGCCGAATCAGGCGACGTCACCCTCGGGGACCGGGTCGCCGTGTTCGCGCTGGGACCGATCGGCATCTGTGCCGCCATCGGTGCCCGTCTGCTCGGCGCGTCGATGGTCATCGGCGTCGACGGCGACGACGGTCGCCTGGCCATGGCCCGGACCATGGGCGTCGACGTCGTCCTCGACTACCGCAAGGTCGACGTGGTCGCGGAGATCCGCCGGCTCACCGGTGGCGTCGACGTGGCGATCGAGGCGCTCGGCACCCAGGAGACCTTCGAGAACGCCCTGCGCGTGCTTCGGCCCGGCGGGACCCTCTCCAGCCTCGGCGTCTACTCCGGAAAACTCGTCTTTCCCTACGATGCATTCGGCGCGGGCCTCGCGGATTACCGCATCGTCACCACGCTCTGTCCCGGCGGCAAGGAGCGGATGCGCCGCCTCATCGAGATGGTGCGCAGCGGCCGGCTCGACCTCCGGCCGCTGATCACCCATCGCTTCAAGCTCGCCGATATCGCGGCAGCCTATGCGCTGTTCGGCGAGCGCCGCGACGGCGTCATGAAGGTGGCGATCACGCCGTGATGTGGCCTGATATCGCCAAAGGCGCTGTTTTTGCGGGTTTTGTGCCAGTCCTGCAATGACCTTCAGCGCCCAACCTGACCCAAGGCCGAGCAGAGGCTCAGCCGGGTGGTCTGCTCGCCGCATGGACGCTCGCGCTCCTGTTGCTCACCGGCCTCGGCCTGCGCCGTCGTCGACCCACGGCTTGAACCGCGGCCGCGCCTGCGGCCTGGTGGAGCCGCGCGCTTCGCCCGCAACCACCGCATCCGCCGGCATGCGCCCCACAGCCCCTCCCGCTCGCCCCCGCTCGCCGCCAAACTCGCGCGCCCCGCTTGACCGCCCGCGCCTGTCCGCGCAACTGTCACCCGCACATGCCCCGCTGGTTCAACGTCGCCGGACCGTGCAACGAGGCGGACCACTACATGCTCCCGGTCATGCGGCGCCTGCCACGGATCCGCCGGCTCATCGAGCGCAAGAGCTACTTCGTCCTGCACGCTCCCAGGCAGGTGGGCAAGACCACCGCCCTGCTCGCCCTCGGCCGTGAACTCACCGCCGCCGGCCGCTACCTCGCCGTCCTCCTGTCCGTCGAGGTCGGGGCCGCCTTCCCGAGCGACACCGACGCCGCCGAGCTCGCGATCCTCGACGCCTGGCGCGACGCCACCCGTGCCCGCCTGCCCGCCGAGCTCCAGCCC
>NZ_JACCSO010000028.1 GCF_013812955.1 Nannocystis sp.
CCTAGTACCGCTGGCCCGAAGTCCTTCCGGGGCTCTCAGGCATGCGCAATCAGCGTCCAGCCGAAGTCCCGGACCAGGGTCTCGATGATGGCATCACGTGAGTCGCAGAGGGGTGTTGGCTCCCAGCGGCCCATGTGATTGGCGATCTCAAGCTGCCAGGTCTTGACCGCAACGCGGCGAAGGCGGGCATGTGCAAGTGGATCGTTGGGCTCGCCGGACTCGATGGTGAGGAGCGCGGCGCGGCGGCGGACCCGGAGGTGCGCCAGCTCGGGAAACCGGCGCAAGACGGTCTCGACGCCACCGACGTCGTCATCGGTCGCGGTCAAGGCAGTGCTGGGGGTCGTGCGGGGTCGGCTCATGCGGCGAGGCAAGGCCGAGTGTGCACGAAGCGACCGCGGAAGGTCCAGTTGAATGGATGTGCCTCGTAGCGGTTCCACTCGCTCATGAAGCCGAATACGGCGTTCCGCAGATCCTCGGCGCTGGGGAAGTCAGCGTGCTTCAGGACTCTGCGCTGCAGCAAGGAGAACCAGATCTCGATCTGGTTGACCCACGACGCGTGAATCGGCGTGTAGACGAAGTGGAAGCGGTTGCCGTGTCGTTCGTTGAATCGGGTCCACCGCTCGTCCTTGCCGTCGTAGTGGATATTGAGGTTATCCCAGACGACGTAGACCTGTCCCTTGGGATAGGCGAGCGCGAGGTTCTCCATGAAGGCGACGAGGTCCTCGGCGCGGCGCTGGGGCTTGCACTCGCCGAGCACCTGGCCGGTACGGACATCGAAGGCCGCGAGCAGCGCCCACGTGCCGTGGCGCACGTACTCGAACTCGAAGCGGCCGGCGCGACCAGGAGCCGGGAGCTTGGTCGGGAATCGCCGCCCGAGCGCCTGCATTCCAGTCTTCTCGTCGACGCAAACGACGTGCGCACCCTTGGGCGGGCGCAGATAGAGATCGCAGATGCGGGCGACCTTGGGACGAAATTCAGGATCCGGGCTGTGCAGCCACAGCTTCAATTTGTGCGGACGAAAGTCCTCGTTACGCAAGATCCGCCCGACCTCGGAGCGGCTCAGCGAGACCTCCGTCTCGTGCAGCAGGACCTTCGCCAGCGCCTCGTACGTCCACGTGATTCGGTGCTCCACGCCGTGGCTGGCGGGCTTGTCGCACGCCAGCTTGACCACGTCGCACCGCGTCGCCGTCGACACGCGCGCAGGCCGACCACTGCGAGGTCGATCGTCCAGCGTGCTCAGCCGCCCATCCTCCGCGAAGCGCCCTCGCCACTGTCGTACGGTGTCCACGTGGCAGCCGACCCTCCGCCCGATCTCGGCGTTCGACAGCCCTTGCGCGGCGAGCACGATGATCCTCGCTCGCTCCACCAGCCGCGCCTCGCAGGACGTACTTCGAGCCAGCGCCTCCAGCACCTCACGGACCGAAGGCGCCAGGCGAAGTCGCTGTGCCTTCGGCGCGGGCATGCCAAGGAGATCGTTTTCGCACTTCCTTTATTCCCGGGTGCGCAGGCTGCCCTACGCGTGGATCCAGGAATGGCACACCCTTGGAGAACTTCGGGCCGGCGGTACTAGCACTGCGGCGATCGACGCACCGACCGGACCCGAGATGACCGGGGAGACAACGAGGCCGGCAACAGCGACCGGGACCACGACCGACGGGGGCCCGGGATCGGCCAGTGAAACCGAAGGTCACCGCAGTGCGCCCCGTAGTCGCCGTCAATGCCTACCTTGCTGGAGCGTCGACTATTGATCGTCCTCGCACGGTGGAGGAGCCTCATCGCACCACACAAGACTGCACCCACCACAGATCTCACCTTCAGGGCATTTCGGAACCTCGAAGCAAACCGCGCCACGAGTAAACTCCATGGCATTAGTGGACACCACCCCCGCATTCACCGGTCGAACCTTCATCGAACAACCTGGGCCCCGCGAGATCCGCCAAGCGTCAGCACCGAGCGCACGATCCGGGAAGGCCACCTCGATCTCCTTGCCACTGAGCGCATTCCAGGTGTACGCCAACTGCGCCCCTCTGATGTTATTACAAGCCCCACCTTCGGCGGAACCGACACGAACAAAGGTAAAGCCTCCGTCCTGATCAATCTCATAGTGCAGAAGGTTCGAATCATGAGTCGACAGTCCTGCGCTACGGGTTGAGTAGGTCCCGACCAGACCGTTCACGTTGGCCACCTCTGGCCCGCACGCGAAGGAAGGCACGGCAGCAATGATCGAAAACACTGTTCTCAGATACATGACACTACCTTCTTCGAGTTCGAGGATGCACAACCGCGGGAAGGGCTCGATGACTCGAGATCGTGAGGCTAGCCGTTCACGGCGGCGTGGTGCTCGGGAGTCTGTTCCAGCTCTCCCTTGGTACGAACACCGCGCCGCACCGCGCTGCCTGGCACGCGCATCGTCCCCCACAATCCATCGTGAAGGGCGCGCAGCTGTCCTCGCACGCCGTACCAGCGCACGCCGGACCCATCTCGTGGGGGACGCAGGTCTTCGGGTGGCAGCACTCTTCGGGTACGCAGTCGGCATCGACGGCGCATTCGGCCGGCTCGGCGGGATCCGCCATATCGTCGCGCTTGCTCTTGGCGGGCGTCGCCGGAGGATTCGCGTTCGTTTTCACCTCTCCCGGAGAGGAGACGCATGCCGGTGACCCGAGCGCAAGAACGACCACGGCGATCCAGCGTACGCGCCCGATCAGGTCGCCGACACATCTATTCGCGGTCGATCGCGGCGAGCGTCGGCCCCTCGGGATCATCTCTTGCGTCGTCTGCGCCGTCTTCATAGAAGTATGCCCAATATACCGCCTGCGAATCAGCCTCGCAACCCTCGAAATCCGCCGCTACGCTGTAACCGTGAATCCTCAGCTCCACGGCATTTCCGCCGATGGCCGAATGATACACGCGCTCCTTGTTATCGTGCGCTTCGGGCAGGAGGTGCTCGCCCGCCGTCGGACATCAGGCCCGTTCACGATCCCCAGGTCGAAGATCGTCGACCTCTCGACCTGCTACTTCGTCGAGCGCCACGAGAATGCGAACGAGTGCTGCCGCAGTAGTGCCACGGCCGCTCGGCTGGCTCCAGCACGGCGAGCAGCTCGTGACGTCTCCTTGTGCACGCGAGCGCCAGCGAACGCGCCTGTGGATCCGCGCTCGGGTCCCGCGTGGCGCCTCGGCGGGCGCATCTCGCCTGGCGACCGCCCGCGCTCACCGCGGGCCTGGGAAGGCTGTCGCATGCCAGGTTATAGTGGCGCGGATGAGCCAGCCAGTGGCAACGAACGACGACGCGAGGACGGACCGCGTTGAAGCGATCCGGATCGTCGGCAGCGTGCGCGAGATCCTGCGGCCGCCCTCTCACTGGACGGCACGTGTCGGCAAGACGGGGAGCCGCGCCGACCGCGAGGGCGAGATGGTCGTCGAGGTCGATGGTGCGCCGGTGCGTGTGACGGTTCCCCAAGGGGCGCTCGTCGGTGATCCGCAGACCACCACGGGTGCGTGGGGCGAGCTCGTCGAGCAGACCGACGGGCGGTTTCCGGCAACGCTCGCACCGGCGTTCGAGCAAGGCCGCATCGAGCGGCTCGAGCTAGCGATCGGTGATGTGGTCGAGATCTACGGCGAGGTCGCTGCGCGCCAGCTCCTCGACGACGGTGAGCTGCGCGATGCGCCATCGCGGCGCGTCACCGTGGTGCGCGCGTTGATCGTTGCGGCGGGTGCGGCTCGCAGCTCGCGGCTCGATCGCGAGATCGAGGAGCGGTTCCCTCCCGCGCAGCGTCCCGTCGGGCCGTCGTGGTTCGAGAAGCGTCGTGAGGCCGCGGTGCTGCTAGCGAAGCATCCGGGCACGAAGGAGCCCGGGCATCGACTGTATCGCCACGACGCGCCGGAGGTCGTGGCGATCCGCGTCGCGTTCGTCCTTGCGATCGGGCTGGCGGTCGCATCGCTCGTCACCCAGTCGCCGCACATCACGGTCTGGGCCTTCATGCTCGTGACCTACGTCGTGCTGCTGCGCCCGCGGCCCGCGCGGGCGCACTATCGTATGCTCGAGCGCTCGTACAGCGGTGTGTTCCTCGTGCCCGACTGGGTCTGGGAGTGGCCCTTCATGGTCCTCGTGGTCGTGATCCCGATGTCGGTCATGACGTCGCCGCTGGACTTCGGGGCGACCAGCATCCTGCCGGTCACGCTCCTCGCGATCGCGCTGTCCATCGTCGTCGGTGTGATGTCGATGCGAACGTACGCGCTGCACGGCAAGCTGCTGCGCGCGCCGCCGTGGGATGGGAGCTTCGACGCGTTCGCGGCGATCGAGGGCATCGTCGAGGATCCGACGCCGGCGACGCTGGGTGAGAAGCAGGTCGCGATAGCGATCGGGATGGGCCTGGGCTTCAAGAACACGCCCGGCCGGGATCCTGACAAGCGGCTGTGGCATCGCTTCTACGGTGACGGCACGTTCCTCGTGCAGACCGAGCACGGCGCGGTCGAGGTCTCGCCCCAGCACATCGTGTGGGCGACCTCGGTGAAGGGCAGGCACTACGACGTGAAAGGGCCCGCCGATTATGAGCGGTTCGAGATCATCCCGGTCGACGGCCGCGTGCTCGCCGCCGGTTGGATCGCGAAGAACGAGCGCGGACAGCTACAGCTGAAGGCGAGGGGCACCACGCCCGCGCTGCTCATCGCTACCGGCCCGCACGGCGAGCCGCGCGACTGGCTGCGTCGTCTCGTCCGCACGCGTGTGGTGTCCGGCCTGCTCGTGCCCGTGGTCGCGGCGATCGGCGTGGCGGTGTGGATCTGGCGCGGTGCGTAACTAGCGACGCCCCGCGACCGGCTGCAGCGATGTTCGTGCGTCTCGGTGCAATGACTCGTCACCCACTCAGGGAGCCGGAGGAGCAGCTGCCTCGGCCTGCAGGGCCTGGATCTTCGGCTTTGCGACCTTCTCCGAGAACACCGAGCAGCAGTCCATTCGGATGTAGGTCGACCACTCGTCGATCGCCTTGGCGCGGTTGCCCTGGAGCGCGTAGACCTCGGCGGCGCCGGCGTGGGCGGTCTTGTCGCCGGGGTGCTCGATCAGGGCCTTCATGTAGGCCTTGAGGGCGTCGTCGAGTTTGCCCTCCTCGCGCAGCACGTCGCCGAGCTCGGTGTAGACGAACTCGGTCTGCGCGTCGGTCTTGGCGACCTCACGCAGGACCTCCTCGGCCTTCTCGAGCTGCTTGGTCTTGCGCAGCGCCTGGGCCTGCTTGAGACCGTAGTCGCCGTGGCCGGGATCTCCCTTGAAGGCGGCGGCGTAGGCGGCGGCGGCGTCGGTGTGACGGTCGAGCCTGGTGTAGACCTCGCCGAGGCTGGCCTGCAGGGTGGGATCGTCGGGCAACTTCTGCGCGGCGCGCTCGAGCATGCTCACCGCCTCCGGGTACTTCTTGGTGCCGAGCAGCACGCGGCCCATGCCGGCGAGCGCCAGGGCGTTCTCCGGGTCAGAGGCGAGGACCCGGGCGAACATCGCCTCGGCCTCGGCGTACTTCTCATCCTTGACGCGCTGGGCGCCGTTGCTGAGGTCCCGCTTGAGTTCCTCCGCCTGGGCTGCGGGGTCGACGGCGGGCTTGTTGTCGCAAGCGGGGGCCGCGAACATGAGGGCGAGCGAGACGGCGAGCGACGTACGAAACAAGGAGCACCTCCCGAGATCGGAGTTATCACGGGGCCGGGGGCAATTGCTACGCCTGGCGGCACCCCGCGCCGACCTGTTAGGCTGCGCGCTGCGATGACGGCGAGCAAGCACGACGGGTTCGGGCCGCCCGGCGGCGAGCAGGCCGGGCCTGCCGAGCCCGCCGAGACCGGCCTGTCGTCGCTCCTGCGCCGGGGCGTCAAGGCCGCGATCGCGCGCTGGGCCGTCCGGCACCGCAGCGAGGCGGAGATCTGGCCGCGCCCGCAGGACGAGGCGCCGCACGCCTGGGACGGTCGCCCCCACTTCGCCGAGGACTACACCCTCGCCGCCGTGCAGCCCGGGCTCGCCCTGGTCGCCCGCATCGAGTGGCTGCCAGGACGTGACGCCCATCGGATCTGGCTCACGATCCTCACGCCGACCGCCGTGTACGCGCTGCCCGGCACCGGCCAGGCGCTGCTGCGCGGAGGCGGCGACCACTGGCGCGCCGGTGGCCTCGCCTTCGACTGCGTCGAGCCGCTGCGGACCTGGACCCTGCGCTACCGCGGGCGCCTCGAGGTCCGCGACGCCGAGGGCCAGCGCCGCGGTCCGGTCGGCGAGGAGCTGCCGGCCGAGGACCTCGAGGTCCGCGTCGACCTGACCTTCGTGTCGCAGCTGCCGGCCTTCGTGCCCGGCAGCGACGACGACCCCGACCTGGTGTCGCGACAAGTCGGCGCGGCCGACTGGGACGCGCGCCTGCTGAAGCAGCTGCGACGCGACCGCCTGCGCAGCTACGTGCAGGCGGGGGAGGTGCACGGTGCGCTCGTGCTCGGTTCGTCATTGTCGACCTTCGGCGGCGCGGGGTTGCGGCAGCACAGCTGGGGTGTACGCGACTGGGGGGCCAGCGACGCGGCGATGCAGTGCTTCGCGCACCTGGCGGGGGAGCAGGGCGCGGGGCCGGTGCGGGCGTGGGTGCACAGCGCGCAGTTTCCGTGGATCCACCTCGCGGGGGGCTTCGTGCAGCGGGCCGCGGGCCTGGTCCCGATCCGCGACCTCGGGGTCGCTCCGACGCGCCGGCCCGGGCGTGCGCCGAGCCATGTCGGCCTGCACATCGACGCGCCCGGCGGTGCGCTCGAGCTCGAGGTCGAGACGATCGCGGAGCTCGCCCTCGACATGGACGGCCGGGGCCGCCTCGAGTTCTCACTGTGTCGGGTCCGCCAGGCGCATGCCGAAGATCACGGCGCGGGCGCCGGCTGGGCGCTGCTGATCACGCAGCGCCGTCTGGTGCCACGTTCGGGCGAAGCGCCGCCCTGACCTGGCCCCA
The DNA here is from genome assembly GCF_013812955.1 of Nannocystis sp. Classification (GTDB taxonomy): domain Bacteria; phylum Myxococcota_A; class Polyangia; order Nannocystales; family Nannocystaceae; genus Nannocystis. The sequence continues at coordinate 6,945 of NZ_JACCSO010000028.1, forward strand.
GAGACATGTGGACAGCATGCGCGACCTGGATTAGCGTCCCCGGCATGCCGATCCAGCGCCTGAGTTCCGGGGAGGCGATCGAGCGGACCGCCGCCGACAAGAGCCTCGTCCACATCGATGTTCGCTCCGAGCCCGAGTTCGCCGCGGGGCACGCGCCAGGAGCCTACAACCTGCCGCTGTTGAACGCCGCGCCCGGCGGCATGACCCCCAATCCGCGCTTCATCGAGGAGGTCGCCGCCGCGTTCCCCGACAAGGACACGCCGATCATGGTGTCGTGCAAAGCGGGCGGTCGCTCGGCGCGAGCGGCGACGGTGCTCGAGAGCCTCGGTTATACCAACATCGCCGACCACGTCGGCGGCTGGTCGGGCGGCAACGGCGACCTCGGCTGGCTCGCCTCGGGCGGTCCGAGCACGACCGAGGCGCTGCCGGGCCGCAGCTATCTGGAGCTGCGGCGTTGACCGCCGGCCAGCACCCGCCGACGCTGGGCCTGCGCCACGTCGCGGTGTCGATCGCCGGCGCAGGCTTCGACGCCTGCGCCCGCTTCTATCGCGACGGCATGGGCATGCGCGTCGACTGGGAGCCCGACCCCGACAATCTCTACCTCAGCTACGGGCCCGACAACCTCGCGCTGCACCGCGTGGCCGAGATCGACCACCGGGTCTCGGCCCTCGACCACCTCGGCTTCGTGACGGCCACCGCCGACGACGTGCGCGCCTGGTATGCACATATCCTCGCCCTGATGCCGGCGCACACGCTCGAGATCGTGCAACCCCCGAAGCTGCACCGCGACGGCGCGACCTCGTTCTACTTCCGCGACCCGGCCGGCAATCAGGTGCAGATCATCCACATCCCGTCGCTGCAGGCGTGACCCCAGTCGTTGTATTTTCGGAACACCGGGTCCTGCGGCGCCGACCCATGAGCAGGCAGCGAGCCGGCTGCCCTGTTATGCTCGCTCGCCGTGTCCCTCCGCGTCCTCATCGAGCCGTCCGCGATCCCGATCGTCGTCGAGGTGATCCCGTCGGCGGCGCATGCCACGGATCCGGGCGTGGTGGAGATTCGCGAGGCCGGCGTATCCGACCACGCCGTGCACCTCGACGTCGGCGGTCTTCACATCTGGTATCTGCTCGAAGCGATCCCGACGGGGCTGGTCGACTTGACCGTGATGTACGTCGAGGAGACCGCGCGCCTGTTCCTTGGCGGCCATCGGCTCTCGTGCGTCGTCGACGTCGCGCGCAGGGTCGTCGAACACCGCTTCGAGCACTGCCTGTTTTGGAGCTTCGATCGCGACACGAGGCCCGGCTTTGTCCTCGAGGCGGGGGAGCTCGACTGCCTCTTTCGCGGCCTCGACGGGCGAGTGCTCGGACAGACAAGCGTGGATCCGCCGTGGGATTGTCACGTCGAGACGGCCGGCGTTCGCTTCGAGTCGATGATGCTCGGCACCACGTTCCTCGCGTTCCCCGACGGACCGGCCTGATGCAGGCGAGCGGCTTCCGGTCCACACTCGAAGAGCTGTGAGCCGCGTTGCTCACCTCGTACTGGTGTGATTCCGGTGTTGGCGCCGCTGGTCAAGCGCGCGCGATTCGGCGCACCATTGCGGCGTGACCCGCCGATCCGCTCGCCTGCGTCCTCGCCACTGCTTCACCACTTGTGTCGCCCTCGCCGCCGCTGCGCTGGTCGCCTGCGGTGACGATGAGGGACGCGCCACGATCTCGGCGGGCCTCGGCGGTGGTTCGGGGACGACCGTGGTGGGGTTATCCTCCTCGTCGAGCGAGGGCGGCACCACGGGGCCCCAGACGCCCACGACGGGCGCCGGCGAGGGCACCAGCGAGGGGCAGGCTTCCGCGTCGACGGGCGGTTCGACGGGCGACTCGACGGGCGATCCCGGGCCGGAGCCCGCGTTCTGCGAGGGTGAGCCGCCGGTGGTCAGCAGCGGGCTGGTGTTCGACGGCAGCGACGGGGTGACCATGGGGGTGGCGCCGGACCTCGGGCTCGACGACTTCACGCTCGAGACCTGGGTGCGCCGTGATGGCCGCGGCCGGACCGCGAACACCGGGGTCGGCGGCTTGAAGCTGGTGCCGATCATCGCCAAGGGGCGCGGGGAGAGCGACGGCAGCAACCTGGATTGCAACTACGCGTTCGGCTTCTTCGGCGACGTGCTCGGGGCCGACTTCGAGGATCTGGCGACGGGCAAGAATCACCCGATCCTGGGCACGACGCCGATCCCGCTCGGGCGCTGGCATCACGTGGCGGCGACCTACGACGGGACCATGTGGCGCCTCTATGTCGATGGTGTGCTCGACGCGGAGCAGGTCGTCGATGCCGTGCCGCGCCACGACTCGATCCAGCACTTCGGCCTCGGCGCGGCCTACGATTCGATGGGCGCGGCCGCGGGCGGGCTGCACGGCGCGCTCGACGAGGTGCGGGTCTATTCGCGGGCGCTCGAGGCCGGCGAGATCCAGGCGACGATGAACTCCACGAGCCCGAACCTGCTCGGGCTGGTCGCCCACTATCGCCTCGACGAGGCCGACGCGGACGCCCGCGACCTCGTCGGGGACGCGCCCGGGACCATCACCGGCGCGGTGTTCGGGGCGCCGGGCGCGGCGCTCGATCGCGGCGGGGCGCCGATCTTCGACAATGCGCACACCATCGATTCGGGGGCGACGCAGACGCTGGTCATCGACGTCTCCGACCCCGACGGCGACGAGCTGCAGGTCGAGTTCTTCGCGCGCCAGTTGACCGCGTCGGACGACTTCACGGTGGTCGTGCTCCCGGACACGCAGTATTATACGCGGGACGCGGCGCCGCCGACCCGGCCCGAAGCGGACGACCCCGAGTTCTTCAATGCGCAGACGCGCTGGGCCTGGGATCACCGCTATGACCAGCGGGTCGTGGGCCTGTTCGGTCTCGGCGATGTCATCAACAACGCCGACCAGACCAAGCAGTGGACGCGCGCGAGCAAGGCGCTGGCGATCCTCGAGGACCTGAACGACCCGGCGTTTCCGGACGGGCTGCCCTTCGGGGTCGCGTTCGGCAACCACGACCAGTTCCCGAAGGACGTCGCCGAGCAGACGGAGAACGCGAACAAGTACTTCGGCGTCGACCGCTTCGCCGGACGCGCGTACTACGGCGGCAACTTCGACGGGGACAACGACGCGAACTTCGTCTACTTCCAGGCCGGCGACCTGCAGCTGGTGGTGCTCAGCTTCCAGTTCGACACCGCCCCGGACGCCGACGTGCTGGCGTGGGCGCGGCGGGTGTTCCTGGCCCATCCGCGGGCGCTCGGGGTGGTCGCCTCGCATTACATCGTCACCGGCGGCGGCGACTTCAGCGACCAGGGCGCGGCGATCTACGAGGCGCTCAAGGACGTCCCGAACCTCCAGCTGATGGCGTCGGGTCACGTCAGCAAGGACGCGCGCCGCGGCGACGAGTTCGAGGGCAACGTCATCCACTCGATGCTCTCCGACTTCCAGCGCAGCGCGCCCGACCCGAACGACCCCGAGAAGCCCGTGGTGGTCGAGCAGTCGCAGACCAACGGCGGCCAGGGCTACATGCGGATCTGGGAGTTCTCGCCGGAGCAGCAGCAACTGCACGTGCGGACCTACAGCCCGAAGCGGGACGCGTCCTACACCGACGGTCGTAATCAGTTCACCCTCGATGTCGATCTCGTGGGCGCGGGCGGGCCGTTTACGTCGCTCGGGGTGGTTTCGGTGCAGGATGGCGCGGCCGAGGTGGTGCTTCCGGGGACGCTGCCGGGGCAGCGCTTCGAGTGGTATGCGGTGGCGCGGGACTGCGTGCATGAGAGCGCGCTGGTGCTGCAGTCGCTCGCGCTCGCGGCTCGTTGAGCGCTCGGGCGTTGCGGGTTCGTGGGGCGGGGGACGTCGCACGGGCCGGCGCGGTCCGGCTGGGCGTTCGGGCAGCCTGGCGTAGCGATGTGCCCGGCGGACGGGGCGACACTCAAACAGGGCGCGCTCGCTGAATGCCAGGCGTTGGGATGGCGATAGGGCTCGCGCTGGACTCGGTCGCCCCGCCCGCCGGGCCCCTCGCACCGAGGCTCCTTCGAGGGACGGTGTTGCCCGCTACGCGGGAAGCCGGACCGCGCCGGCCCTGCACCAACGCTTCGTCTGCACGGATATCATTCACGCAGTGTCCACCGCGACGGGCATGGCATTCTTGTTCGCCTCGTCGCGGAGGGCATGGGGACGACAAACAAGCCCTGACCGAACGACATATCCGCGGCCAGTAGCGATGAAACTGTATTGCGCGGACACGACGGATATGCCCTGAGGAATATCCGTGCTGCCACGATGCGCCCTCAGGGGCGGTGCGGGCCGGCTCTCGGCGCAGCTGACGGTAGGGTCCCACAGCGCAATCCTGGTGCCGGGGGCCCGACGGTGGGGCCGGCCGAGTCAAGCGCGAGCCTAATCGCTGGCTCAACGCCTAAAAAAACACGAGCGCGACCTGTTTGAGGGCGGACCCACCGTCGGGCACCCGGCTGCGCCAGGATGTGCGGGCATAAAGCCGGACCGCACCGCCCCGTGCGACGTCATCCGCGCAGCCGAGCCCCGTGCGACGTCATCCGCGGACCGCACCGCCCCGTGCGATGTCATCCGCGGAGCCGATGGCGCATCAGGTGACGACCATCCATATGAGGCTGGCGAAGCCGAAGACGGCGAGGGTGGTGTGGGTCATGGCGAGGCCGACGGCGAGGCGGGGGCGGCGGTCGACCATGCGGCCGCCCTCTCGCAGCATGCGCTTGGTCAGGGTGAAGCTGCAGCGCACCGCGGAGCGGCCGTCGATGTAGTCGCGCAGCTCGTCGATCATCGCGGTGGCGGACTGGAAGCGCAGCGCCGGGTCCTTGCGCAGGCCGTGCTCACAGATGTGGCGCAGCTCGGGCGGCACGAGGGCGTGGGCGCCGCGGGTGGGGTGCAGGATCTCGACGGCCTCGTGCTGCACGGCGTCGATCAGGCCGTACAGCGAGTCGGCGCGGTGGGAGAGGTAGTGGTTCAGGGACAGGAACTCGTGAAAGACGACGGTGAGCGAGTAGAGGTCGCTGCGGGCGTCGAGCTGGGCGCAGGCGGCCTGCTCCGGGGACATGTACGCGGGGGTGCCGATCAGGCCGGGGGCGGCCTCGCCCTCGCTGCTGGGGACCTCACCGGGCTCGAGCTCGTCGACGTGGCGGGCGATGCCCCAGTCCATCAGGCGCACCTCGCCGTGGGCGCCGACCATGATGTTCTCGGGCTTGATGTCGCGGTGGATGATGCCGCGCTCGTGGGCGTAGGCCAGCGCCTGCAGCACGGCGATGATCAGCTCGACGCGGCGCTCGAAGGTCCAAAACTGGAGGGCCGCGGTGTCGCCGGCGGCGAGGCGGTCGATGATGTCGGCGAGGGTGTGGCCCTCGACGTACTTCATGACGAAGAAGTAGCGGCCGTCGTCGTCGACGCCGACGTCGTGGATCGGGACCACGTGCGGGTGGTCGAGGCTGCCGACGATGCGGATCTCGCTGACGAAGCGGGCGACCCCGAGGGCGTGCGAGGCCTCCGGCAGCAGGCGCTTGATCGCGACCGGGCGGCCGATGTCGACGTCCTCGGCGCGCTCGACCACGCCCATGCCGCCGGTGCCGAGGATGCCGAGCGGCCGGTAGCGCTGGGCGGGCTCGTGCAGCAGCTCGACCGCGCCGCCAGGGGCGGCCTGCACCTTCGGGAGCACGGAGATCGAGCGCGGGCGCTGGCTCGCGGCGATGCCCTGGGCCGTGCTGGCCTGCGCGAGGCCGGGCTCGGCCAGGGTGGCCGCGTTCATGTCCAGGTCGGCGGCCCGGGTGGCCATGCGCGCCCAGCCCTGGGTCGCGCGGATCGATGCATTCGACATCTCGGTGCTCCTTGGGCGGTGGGCGTGGAGCCTAGCCCTGGATGAGCCCGATCTGTCGCGGTGTGCCGCGCCAGCGAACAGGGTTTTTCATCGGCGCGCACCGGACGCGCCGGGCCCCGACTCGCGCGGGGGCGCGCGGGCGGATATGCTCGCGCGATGG
>NZ_JACCSO010000044.1 GCF_013812955.1 Nannocystis sp.
GTTGGCGAACAGATAGACGCTGTTCTTGTCGCAGGCGAAGCACGAGACGAGGATGTCGAGGGTGTAGTCGTTGTTGACGTCCACCAGCTCGACGTCCCACGCCCAGCGGATCGAGACGTTCGGCATCTTGGCGAGGGTCGAGTCCTCGAACATGCCCGTGTTGACGTCCATCTGCGTCCACAGCTGCGTGACGCCGCCCGCCAGCTGAGCGCTGACCGGCGAGGCCTGTCCCAGTCGGCGAGCACCATGTCGAGGTCGCCGTCGCCGTCGACGTCGCCGAGCTCGAGGTCGCCGATGCTGGCCTTGACCTGCGGCATGTGCGTCGCGGTCTCGGGCGTGAAGTTGCCGTCGCCGTCGTTGAGGTACAGCTGGCTCTGCGACTGCCAGGTGGTCCCGAGCACGATGTCGATGTCGTCGTCGCCGTCGACGTCCCGCAGCTTGATCGCGCGGCCGTTCGCGCTGAACCCGTTACCGAACACCTGGTCGCTGATGTCCGTCGTGCTCACGCCGGCGTCGTTATGATACGCCTGCTGCGACTTGTGCGAGTCCGGCGTGCCCTTGTCGTAGCCGCTGCCGTTGGCGAACACGAGGTCGACGTAGCCGTCGTTGTCGAGGTCCGCGGCGTCCACCATGCTCGAGCCCAGGTTCTTGCCCTCGGCGAAAAACTGCTTGCTCTCGAGCCAGGGCGCGCCCTGACCGACGAGGGGGAGCAGTACCGACAACAAAAACGCGGAGAGCGGGAGATAATGAAGACGGCGCATCCAAGCTCAATATCATGGGGCCCGGGGGCCGCGCGAAGAAATGTGCGCGCGGGGAGTGTGCCACCGCGAATCGTCCCCAGGGCGGCCCTGGCGGCCGGCGTGGTGATCCGGGTGATCCGGGTGATCCGGATGATCCGGGTGATCCGGGTGATCATCGTGATGGTGATCATGGTGGTGATCACCCCGGTGGCCCTGGAGCGTGTCATCGTCATCGCGGACCCAGAGGCGCCGCAGGAACTGCTGCGGGGTCTGGCGGAACAAGCTGGCGAGCGCCAGGGCGATGAGGGCGGTGAGGGCGAGGTCGCTGGCGAAGCCGGGGGTCTCCACCCCGGGTTGTAGTCCTGGTTCCAGTCCTGGTTCCAGTCCGGGTTCCACCCAGGTCCCGGCCTCGTTCCCGACCTCGTGCATTGCGTGCACCTCGTGCATTGTGTGCATCAGGTCGACCTGGGGCATCGAGGTGAACACTGTGTAGTCGAGCGCGAAACCGAGGGCGACGGCGACGCTGAACACGAGGCCGAGGTTTAGAGCGGCGATCCGGGGGCCGTGGAGTCGGGTGAGCAGGCCCTGGGCCGCGACGCCGAGGGTGGGGCCGGTCAGTAGAAACGCGAGGCCGGCCCCCGGACTCAGGCCGGCCGCGAGCAGCACGGCGATCACCGGGGTCACGGCGGCGGCGCAGAGGTGGGCGGGCACGCCGATCGCGGCCATCAGCGGGATCTGCACCCAGGGGGGGATCGCCGCGAAGGTGGCGGGGCGCAGCCAGGGCGCCAGCGTGGCGGCGACGATCAAGCCGAGGGCGAGCCAGGGCATCGCCGCGTCGAGCGCTGCGAGCGAACGACCGATGGGTGTCGACCCGGGACGACCGGCGATCTCACCTGGCTGGCTCGAATCACTCGGCTCGCTCGACGCGGTCCGGGTGCCGTGACGGTCGGCGCGGCCGCCGACGACGCTGCCGACGATCAACGCGAGCACAACGGCGCCGAGGCCACGGGCGAGGGTCAAACCGCCGCCGAGCAGCGGCATCGACAGCAACAGCGCGTCGATGCCGAGCGTCGGCGCGGCGACCAGATAGCCGAGGCTCGTGCTCGCCGGAGCGCCGCGGGCCGTCAGCGCGCCGACCACCGGGAGCAGGTCGTTGGTGCGGAGCGGGCGGCGCAGGCCGAGGACCAGGCCGCGAGCGGCACGCAGCAGCGGACCTCCGCGCAGCAGATCGCGCGGCGCAGGCGCCCAGGCCGCCAGAAGACCGAGCAGCAACAGACCGAGCAGCAGGGCCGGGGCGCTGGCGCGGGCGATCGCGCCGGCGACGAGCAGCACCTGCGCGAGCGGGTCGGCGTCGTGCGCGTGACCGGCGTCGCGGACCAGCAGCGCGAGCAGGCCGAGACCGGCGAGGCCGCCGAGCGAGGCGGCGATGCGCGAGCGGAGCTCGGCCTCCGCGGTGTGGGTGCGATGGGCGACGACGTGCAGCAGCAGGCCGGCGAACAGGCCCTGCAGGATGCCGAGCCACGCGGGCGCGAGGGCCTCGAGCGAGCGGTCGGCGAGCAGGAAGCCGAGGATCGTGGCGAGGCCGAGCAGGAGCATGGCGGCGCAGGCGCGCAGCAGTCCGGCGGGGGAGAGCAGCCACCAGACCGCGACGGCGACCGGCAGCTGATGGGCGATGACGGCGACCTCGAGCGCGTGACTGCGGCCGCCGGCGACGTGCGCGGAGGCGAGGGCGAGGCCATCGGTGAACGAGTGGATGGCCATGCCGAGCACGGCGAGCACCATGGCGGTGCGGTGGGTGCCGCGGGCGGCGCGATGGAGGGGTCCGTCGGCGAGTGCAGGGCCGAGTGCGCCGATGACGAGCGCCAGCAAGGCGGGCAGGCCGGCGAGTTGTAACGCGCCCGGGACGATCTCCAGAGCGACGAGGCCGACGATGGCGACCAGCACGAAGTTGTCGAGCGCGGCCATCGTGACCGGCTCGCGCTCCGCGACGCGATGGATGCCCGGACCGACGAGCAAGACCGCGACGCTGACGCCGAGGAACATCAAGCTGTGCGGGTCGCTGCCCATGGTTCGCGGCGGGATGATACGCGATCGACGCTGCGGCGGAGATCGCCCGCCCGACTCCGTGCGCCCGCTTTGTTCGGGCAAAGGCGCGCTCATTCGCCGGAAATTGCGGGCGCAAACCCGGTTGACGGCCCCTGGATGGCCAGCCAAGCTGGCCGCCATGGTTTGGTACATGCGAGCTACGGCGGTCCTGGTGGTCAACCTGGTCAACCTGGTCACCCTGACCATGGCGGGTTGTTCGAGCGGCGGCGAGGAGTCCAACACGGCCCTCACCAGTGAGATGACCCAGAGCACGATGACCGCGGCCACCGCCATCGGCATGACGGGCACCAGCGGCGAGGGCACGAGCACCGACGGCTCCTCGACCTCCACCGGGGTCGCACCGACCACCGGCGCCCAGGGCAGCTCGTCCACCGGCGGCTGCCAGCTCGGCCAGCTCGGCTGCGGCTGCCTGCCGCTGGCCTCCTGCGCCGACGCGCTGCAATGCATCGACGACGTCTGCGCCGACGTCGCGAGTGAGAGCTCGAGCACCGGCGAGGACTCGAGCACCGGCGAGGACTCGAGCACCGGGATGGTCATGGCGGTCTGCGAGGACGGCCAGGTGACGCCGGGCGAGCTGTGTTACGCGCCGGCGATGCCGCTGGGCATGGGCGCGGGACCGGTGGCGCTGGCGCTGGCCGACCTGAACAAGGACGGCCATCTCGACATCGTGTCGGCGAACAACACCTCGAACAACCTGACGGTGCGCACCGGCAAGGGGACGGGGCTGTTCAACGCCCTGTCGGCGCAGCAGGGCGGCACGGGGCCCTACGCGGTGGTGACTCCGGACATCAACAACGACGGCGCGCCGGACGTGGTCGCGGCCAACTTCGGCAGCGCGAACCTCTCGCTGTACCAGAACAACGGCCTCGGCATGCTGATGGTCCAGCCGGCGCTGCCCGCGGGCGGACAGCCGCGCTCGCTCGCGGTCGCCAACGCCAACAAGGACGCCTTCGACGACATCTTCGTCGCCAACTACATGACCAACACCGTCGGCGTGTACCTCGGCGACGGCATCGGCTACCCCGAGCCGACCACCGTCGCGGTCGGCGCGGGGCCGACCTGGGTCGCAATGGAGGACATCAACGGCGACGGCAAGCTCGACCTCACCAGCGCCAACTACGGCGCCAGCACGATCGGTGTCTCGCTCGGCAACGGCCTCGGCGGCTTCGGCCCGCAGACCGCCTCGCCGGTCGGCGCGCAGCCCTACGCCCTGGCCCTGCTCGACGTCAGCGGCGACGACAAGCTCGACGCGATCGTCACCGTGCCGGCCGCGGGCGCCGTGTACCTGCTGCAAGGCAACGGCCTCGGCGGCTTCGGCGGCGCGATCCCCTACCCGTGCGGGGCCGACCCGATCGGCATCGCGGTCGGCGACCTGAACGGCGACGGCTCGAAGGACATCGTGGTCGCCAACCGCGGCGTCAACATGGTCAGCGTGCTGCAGAACGACGGGGCCGGCGGCTTCCTCGCGCCGGTCTCGTTCATGGTCGGCCTGACCCCGTACTCGGTGGCGATCGGCGACTTCAACGAGGACGGCGTGCCCGACCTCGCGACCGCCAACAACGGCGAGCCGACCGTCAGCGTGCTGAACTCGAAGCCCTGATGCCCGCTCGCCCGCTACTCGCGCTGCTGCTGGTCTCGCTGCTGCCGGGCCTCGGTTGCGCGAGCCAGCACGCGCGTCGCGGCAGCGCCGAGCCGCTGGCGATCGTCCGCATCGAGCGCGCCTACACCAACAGCTATCTGCTGCTCGGCTCACGCGTGGTGGTGGTCGACCCCGGACCACCAGGCAACGCCCGGCGGCTGCTCCGGGTCCTTCGCCAGCGCGGGCACGCCCCGCAGGACGTGGCGCTGATCGTGCTGACGCATGGCCACGCCGATCACGCGGGCGCGGCCGCGGAGCTGCGCGCGCGCACCGGGGCGCCGATCGTCGCCGGGGCCGGTGATGCGGCGATGATCGACCGCGGTCACAACGACAAGCTCGAGCCGACCGGGCCGGCGGGGCGGCGCATCCTCCCGTTCATCGGCCAGGACTACCCCGGCTTCATCCCCGACCTCGAGGTCGCCGAAAACCTCGACCTGCACCCGCTCGGACTGCCCGCGCGCCTGCTCGTGACCCCGGGGCACACCCCCGGCTCGCTGGTGCTCGCGCTCGACGACGGGCGGGCGATCGGCGGCGACCTCGTGCGCGGCCAGTTCACGGCCCGCTCGCGGCCCGTGCTGCACTTCTTCCACGCCGACCCGGCCGCGGCCCGCGAGCAGCTGACGGCGCTGCTCGATCACCACGGCGTGCGCCGCCTGCATCCCGGCCACGGACACGCGCTCGCCGAGCCGGACCTGCGCGCGTACCTGCGGGCGGTGAAGTGAGCTGTCCTCAGGGACAGGCTCAAGGCAAACGGCTCAAGGCACGGGCGCTCGCGGGGCCTCGTCGGGCGTGATCTCGATGACGAGGCGCGTCGGCCCGCGCTGGACCTTCAGCGCGAGCGGGGCCCCGACGCCGCTCAGCCGGCTGTGAAAGGCGAGCTGGGAGACGCGGGCGATCGGCAGCTCACCGATGGCGAGGAGGAGATCGCCGGGCAGCAGACCGCCGCGCGCGGCCGGGCCCCCGGGGGTGACCCGCAGCACGCGCACCGCCGGGCGATCGTCGACCTCGCTGACGTCGACGCCGAGCCGGGCGTGGCGGAAGCGGCCGTACGCCCAGACCTCGGCGAGAAATTTTCGGGCCATCGGGGCCGGGACCGCGAACGCGAGGCCCTGGCCGTCGCTGCGCACGGCGGTGGTCAGGCCGACGACTTCGCCGCGCAGGTCGACGAGCGGCCCGCCGGAGTTGCCGAGGTTGATCGAGGCGTCGGTCTGAATGAAGCTCCACGCGCCCTCGGGGTCGAGCCCCTCGGGGCGACCGAGGTCGTCATGATCGCGACCGAGCCCGGAGATCACGCCGACGGTGACGGTGTCGCCGAGGCCGAAAGGGTGGCCGATCGCCATGGTCCATTCGCCGGGCCGCGGCCGGCGCTCGCTCAGCTGCACGGGGATACGCTCGCGCTCGACCACCTCGGGCGCGAGCAGGGCCAGGTCGAGCGCGGGGTCGCCGTGGACCAGGTGCGCGGCGACCCGCGTACCGTCGTCGTACTGGATCGCAAAGCTCATCGCCTCGGCGATCACGTGGTGGCTGGTCAGCACCTGACCGTCCGCGCGCACCACCATGCCGCTGCCCACGCCGCGGCGCGGACGACGGCCCTGACGACCCTTGCGGCCCTCCGGCGGCAGCGCAGACACCACGCTCACCACCGATGGACTCATGCGCACCGCCAGCTCCGCGAAGTCCGGCGGACCCGGCATCACGACGGACTGAGAGCTGTCCTCAAGGACAGGCTCTGAGGCGGCCTCCGGGGTCGGTTCGATCGGGCGGCAGGCCAGCGTCAACGCCAGCCACACCGCCGCCCGCTCACTCCGGCTTGGGCTCGTCGGCGGCGTCATCCGCGACATCCGCGACGGCATCACCAGCGACGGCATCATCCGCGGCGGCATCACCAGAGGCGACGTCCACGGGGACGGGGGCGACGTCCACGGGGACGGGGGCGGCGACCACGGGGACGGGGGCGGCGACGGGGGCGGGGACGGGGGCGGGGGCGGGGGCGGCGACGTGGACGGCGTCCACGGCGTCATCGGCGTCATCGGCGTCGTCGGCGATGTCGTCATCGTCGTCGTCGTCGTCGTCATCGTCGTCGCCCAGCGCGTCGAGATCCTCGTCGGTGTCGACCGGCATGTCCATGCGCCGCGGGAACGTGGGCGAAGTCACTGCTCCGCCGCCCTCACCACGGGGCGACTTGCCCTCGCCATCATCATCCATGCTGCTGAGCGGAGCGATGTTCTCGCTCATGTCGGGGAGACTCTTCAGGTACTCCTCGACCTTGTCCCGGGTCAGCAGGCCGCTGCGGACGTTACGGCGGACGGTACGAAGGTCGAAGAGCCGTTCATTCTGGCGGGAGACAACCATAGGCGGCGGTCCTTGTAGACCAGCCCCCCGCGGCCGTCAAACGGCGGGCTGCTGCGCGTGGCGCGCGAGGGTGCCCCGGCGAGCAGGCTCACACGCGCGGAGGCGGCCGGGCGGGAGGAGGCGGACGAACGCGGCGCACGGGCGCGCAGGCGGCGATGAAGCGGATCGCCGCGGCGGTGGGTCGGACGGAATAGGCGCCTGCAGGACATGGTTCCGGGGCGCGGCGCATATACTCTCCCCCGCGTCGCCGGCCGGAAGCCGGCCAGACTCCGCACCCGCCAGAAGAGCCAAGTCCATGAGCATCGGAGCCTACGATATTCGCGTCGTCAACGACATGGTCGAGCGCGAGAGCGCATTTGTCGACCGCCTCATGACCGAGGTCCACCAGGTGATCGTCGGTCAGGACGAGATGATCGAGCGGGTGTTCATGGGCCTGCTGTGTGGCGGCCACGTGCTGCTCGAGGGCGCCCCGGGCCTGGCGAAGACGCTGACGGTGAGCACCCTGGCGCGGGCGCTGAAGCTGGACTTCAAGCGCGTGCAGTTCACGCCGGACCTGCTGCCCTCCGATGTGCTCGGCACGGTGATCTACAATCATCAGTCGGGGACCTTCACCAATCGCCGCGGGCCGGTGTTCACCAACCTGCTGCTCGCCGACGAGATCAACCGCGCGCCGGCCAAGGTCCAGAGCGCGCTGCTGGAAGCGATGGCCGAGCGCCAGGTGACGATCGGCGACACCAGCTACCCGCTGCCGCGCCCGTTCCTGGTCCTGGCGACCCAGAACCCGATCGAGCAGGAGGGCACCTACACGCTGCCCGAGGCCCAGCTCGACCGCTTCATGTTCAAGATCAAGGTCGGCTACCCGAGCGCCGAGGAGGAGCTGCAGATCATGCAGCGCATCGGCGCCGCGCCCCAGGGCGGCGCGATCGCGGTCAAGCCGGTCATCGGCGTCGAGGAGCTGACCAGCGTGCAACAGACGATGGACCGCATGATCGTCGAGATGCCGGTGCAGAAGTACATCGTCGACGTCGTCAGCGCGACCCGCACGCCCGCCGCCGTCGGCCTCGAGAAGCTCGCGCCCTTCATCGACTTCGGCGCCTCGCCGCGCGCCAGCATCGCCCTGTTCCAGGCCGCCCGCGCGCACGCCTTCATGCGCCACCGCGGCTACGTCAGCCCCGAGGACGTCAAGGCGGTCGCCCCGGACATCCTGCGCCACCGCATCATCCTCAGTTACGAGGCCGAGGCCGAGGGTGAGACCGTCGAGCAGGTGGTCCGCAAGATCCTCGAGCACGTCCAGGTCCCCTGAGCCGGCCCCGCTGCTACGGATATGGCTCGAACGACCGCCGATAGCCGCGCCGAACAGGCGCGCGAGGAAGCCAAGGCCCGCACGGCCCAGCTGCTGCGCGAGATCCGGCGCATCGAGATCCAGACCTCGCGCCTGGTCAATCAGCACCTCGCGGGCTCGTATCAGTCGGTGTTCAAGGGCCAGGGCGTGGCCTTCTCCGAGGTCCGCCAGTACACCCCGGGCGACGACGTGCGCACGATCGACTGGAACGTCACCGCGCGCACCGGCGAGCCGCACGTCAAGCTGTTCGCCGAGGAGCGCGAGCTGACGGTCATGCTCGTCGTCGACATGTCGGCGAGCCTCGACCTCGGCACCCGCGACTTCGACAAGCGCAGCCTGGTCGCCCGACTCGCCGCGACCTTCGCGTTCTCGGCGATCCGCAACAACGACCGCGTCGGCCTGATCGGCTTCACCGACGAGGTCGAGGTGTTCGTCCCGCCCCGCAGCGGCCGTAAACACGTGCTCGCGGTCGTCCAGCAGCTGCTGACCCACGAGGCCCGCCACCGCGGCACCCGCCCCGCGGCCGGCCTCGAGTACCTGGCCCGCCTCGCCCGCGGCCACACCGTGGCGATCCTGATCTCCGACTTCGTCGATGTGCTGCCGGAGGAGGGGCCCTCCGCACCCTCCGGGCCCGGTCCGGGTTCACGTGGAGCGGTCTCTCGCCATGAAGAAGGAGCCCGCGCCTTCGAGCACGCGCTCAAGGTCGTGCGTCGCCGCCACGACCTGATCCCGATCCGCGTCGAGGACCCGATGGAGCTCGAGCTGCCCGCGCTCGGCCTGGTCGCCATCGAGGACCTCGAGCTGCTCGGCCTCGGCGGCGACGAATTCATCGACATGAGCCCGCGCCGGGCCGCCCGCTACCGTGAGACGGTCGCCGCCGAGCGCGAGCGCTTCGACCAGCTGCTGCGCAAGCTCCGGCTCGACGGCATGTCGATCCGCTGCGGCGACAACTGGCAAAAACCCCTCGTCCACTTCTTCGCCCGCCGGGCCCGGAGGATGCGCCGATGACCGCCCTGCTCGCCCTGCTGGTCCTGCTCGCTCAGGCCGCGCCGCTCGCTCAGGCCGCGCCGCTCGTTCAGGCTGCGCCGCTCGTTCAGGCTGCGCCGCTCGTTCAGGCCGCGCCGCCTGTCCCCGGGGACATCCCGGCCCTGGATCCGTCGATCCCGGTCGACCGCGCGCCACCCGTCCCCGAGGACAGCGCGCCGGTGCCGGTGCCCGTCCCCGAAGACAGCGCGCCGGTGCCGGTGCCCGCGGGTTTGCCGGAGCCACCGGTTCCGACGGACCGCGCGGCTGCACCTGCACCTGTCCCCGCGGACATCTCCGAGCCGCTGACGGACGGCCCGGTCGCCGTGACCGCCAGGATCTCCCCGGATCCTTCGCAGATCGGCGACCTGATCACGCTCGAGCTCACCGCCGCGTATCCGGCCGGCTACACCGTCAACCTGCCGCTCGGGCTCAAGCTCGACCCGCTGCATCTGGTCTCGGTCGACGAGGTCGAGCCGGAGTCGACCGGGCAGGGCTTTCGAAAGCTCTTCAAGCTGACGCTGCAGCACTTCGCGGTCGGCGAGGCGAAGGTGCCGGCGTTCCCCCTGACCTACCTCGGGCCGGACGGCGCGGTGCAGACGGTGCAGGTGCCGGCGACCGGCTTCACGGTGTCGAGCCTGCTGGCCAACGAGCCCGACCCGAAGCGTCAGCCCGAGGACCCGGCGGTGTCGCTCGAGTACCCGAACCGGCGCATGGAGCTGATCCTCTACAGCGCCTTCGGGGCCCTGATCGGCGGCCTGGTCATGGGGCTGCTGTGGGCGCGCTGGCGCCGGCGCCCGCGGCCGATCATCTTGCCGCCGCCGATCCCGGCGCACGTGGTCGCCTTCGAGCAGCTCGAGCAGCTGAGCCAGTCCGAGCTGGTCGAGAAGGGCGAGTATCAGGACTACTACTTGCAGCTGACGGAGATCGCCAAGGGCTACCTCGAGGGTCGCTTCGGCATCGACGCCCTCGACCGCACCACCGATGAGCTGCGCCGCGCGCTCGACCGCGCAGCCGCCCAGATCGCCCCGCTCAAGCCCGGCGAGCTCGTGCGCTTCCTGCAGGCCTGCGACCTCGTCAAGTTCGCCCGCTTCGCCCCGCCGGTCGCCGAGGCCCAGGCCGCGCTCGCCGAGGTCCGCGGCATGGTCGAGGCG
>NZ_JACCSO010000073.1 GCF_013812955.1 Nannocystis sp.
GGCTCTCGGCCCGGCCCCGGCTGCACGGCCTGCAGGTCGGGCTCGCCGCCTACCTCGTCAGCCACCTACAGGGCAGCACGCACCTGCGGGTCGCCTCATTGCTGGATGACGCCGGCTTCTTCGAGTCGGTGCGAGCCGACCCCTTCGACCCGCAGGAGTGGCTGGACGCCATCGCGGCCGCCCCGGCCATGAAGGCCGATCATTACACCGTGCTCTCCTCGCGCGACCACCTGCCCGAGCTGCGCGCGCTGATCGAGCACGACCCGCGGCTACGCGGCTGCTTCCAGCGCTGAGCCGCACACACACCTCACGGCGGTCACATGGATGACCTCCGCGGCGAGCCCAACCCCGGCTCTTCGTCATCACCCGGCCCGCGGCGCGGCGGGTCCTTCGCGAGCGCCGCCAGCTCCTCGGCGCTGCACATGTCCGAGCGGGTCAAAAATCGCATGCCCTCCGGCGCCTCGAGCGAGAAGCCGGCGCCGCGGCCGGGCACCGCGTCGATCGTGAGCGTCGTGTGCTTCCAGCGCTCGTACTGGTCGCCGCCGATGTACACCTCGCAGTCCTCGATCGTCCCGAGCAGCACGTCACGGCTGCCGATGCGAAACTCGCCGCGGGGATAACACATCGGCGCCGAGCCGTCGCAGCAGCCGCCCGACTGATGAAACATCAGCGGACCGTGCACCGCCCTCAGCTGGCGGATCAGCGCGATCGCTGCGGGGGTGGCCGTGACCTGCTGGAAGCCCATCGTCGTCTCCTCTGCGGCCTAGAAGAAGCCCATCGGCTTCTCGCTGTGGCTGATCAGCACGTTCTTGGTCTGCTGATAGTGGTCGAGCATCATGCGGTGGTTCTCGCGGCCGATGCCCGAATTCTTATAACCGCCGAACGACGCGTGGGCCGGGTACAGGTGGTAGCAGTTGGTCCACACCCGGCCCGCGGGGATCGCCCGCGCCGCGCGAAACGCCGTGTGGATGTCACGCGACCACACGCCCGCGCCGAGCCCGTAGAGCGTGTCGCTGGCGAGGCGGATCGCCTCGTCGAAGTCGTTGAACTTCGTCACCGACACCACCGGCCCGAAGATCTCCTCCTGGAAGATGCGCATCGCGTTTTGGCCCTCGAACACCGTCGGCGCGACGTAGTAGCCGCCCTCGAGGTCGCCCGGCAGCACCACCCGCTCGCCGCCGCACAGCAGCCTGGCGCCCTCCTTCTTGCCGATGTCGATGTACGACAGGATCTTCTCGAGCTGGTCGTTCGAGGCCTGGGCCCCGAGCTTCGTGTCGGTGTCGTACGGGTCGCCCGGCGCGACCCCGCGCGTGCGCGCCACCGCGGCCGCCAGGAAATCGTCGTACATGCGCGCGTCGATCAGGGCCCGCGAGGGGCAGGTGCAGACCTCGCCCTGGTTGAGCAGGAACATCACGAAGCCCTCGAGCGCCTTCTGCCGGAAGTCGTCGTCGCGGTCCCAGACGTCGGCGAAGAACACGTTGGGCGACTTGCCGCCGAGCTCGAGCGTCACCGGGATGATGTTCTCCGAGGCGTATTGCATGATCAGGCGCCCGGTCGAGGTCTCGCCGGTGAACGCGATCTTGGCGACGCGCGGGCTGCTGGCCAGCGGCTTGCCGGCCTCGACGCCGAAGCCGTTGACGATGTTGAGCACGCCCGGCGGCAGCAGGTGCCCGACCAGCTCCGCCCACAGCAGGATCGTCACCGGCGTCTGCTCGGCCGGCTTGAGCACCACGCAATTGCCTGCGGCCAGCGCCGGCGCCAGCTTCCACGCCGCCATCAACAGCGGGAAGTTCCACGGGATGATCTGCCCGACCACCCCGAGCGGCTCCTTGATCAGCAGCGACAGCGTATCGGCGTCGAGCTCCGAGGCCGAGCCCTCCTCCGCGCGGATGCAGCCGGCGAAGTAGCGGAAGTGGTCGACCGCCAGCGGCAGGTCCGCCGCCAGCGTCTCGCGGATCGGCTTGCCGTTGTCCCAGCTCTCCGACAGCGCCAGCAGCTCGAGGTTCGCCTCCATCACATCGGCGATCTTGTTGAGGATGTTGGCTCGCTCCGCCGGCGGCGTGCGGCCCCACGCGACCTTGGCCGCGTGCGCCGCATCGAGGGCGCGCTCGATGTCCTCGCCGGTCGAGCGCGGGATCTCGCAGAACGGGCGCCCCGTCACGGGCGAGACGTTCTCGAAGTACATCCCGCGCACCGGCGCGACGAACTCACCGTTGATGTAGTTGCCATAACGAGCCTTGTACTGGAGCTTCGAGCCTTCGGTGTTGGGGCGGTCGTATCGCATGGTCGTGTTCCTCCGCGCACTGCGCGTCCTCATCTCGTTTTACTCCCGCCGTCGGCCCCTCGTGCAGCAAATTTGCCGCCGAGCTCGCGCCCGGGCGGCGCGCCCCCCCCCACCGGCCAGGACCGCGCCCCGACTCGCCACACCGTTTTGCCCCACCGACTTGCCGCCCCCCGAACACTGGCTCACGCTGTCGATAGCGGGAGGGTCGCGTGCAGCTCATCGCCTGGTCGATCCCTGGCTTCATCGTCTTCATCTTGCTGGAGGCCTGGGTCGCGCGGCGGCGGGGCGCGCACATCTATCGCCTGCCGGTCGCGCTCAGCGACATGGCGTGCGGCATCACCTCGCAGCTGTTCAACCTCCTGATCTTCGGCCTCGGCGTCGCCGCCTACGCCGCGGTGTACGCCTGGCGCGGCTGGGACCTCGACCCATCCTCGGCCTGGACCTGGCTGTTCGGGCTGCTCGCCGTCGACTTCATGTACTACTGGTGGCACCGCGCCAGCCACGAGGTCAACGTCCTTTGGGCCGCGCACGTCGTGCACCACCAGAGCGAGGACTATAACCTCGCGGTCGCGCTGCGCCAGGCGCTGCTGACCCACTTCACCGTCATCCCCTTCTACCTGCCGCTCGCGCTGCTCGGCGTGCCCCCGCTCGTATACGTCGTCGCCAAGAGTATCAACACCCTCTATCAATTTTGGATCCACACCGAGCTCATCGGTCGCCTCGGCCCGCTCGAGCGCGTGCTCAACACCCCCTCCCACCATCGCGTCCACCATGCGGTCAATTCCCAGTACCTCGACCGCAACTACGCCGGCATCCTCATCACCTGGGACCGCCTCTTCGGCAGCTTCGAGCTCGAGCGCGAGCGCCCCGTCTACGGCATCACCAAGCCGCTGCGCAGCCTCAACCCGCTGTGGGCCAACGTCCACTACTTCTTCGACATCGCCAGGCTGACCGCGGCCGCCAGCCGCTGGCAGGACCGCCTGCGCGCCGCCTTCGCCCACCCCGGCTGGCGGCCCGACCGGTCCCCCGAGCCGCCGCTGGACCCCGGCGTGCTGCAGGCCCGCCTCGCCCACCCCTACGATGTCCGCGCGCCACGGGGCCTGACGCTCTACATCCTCGCCCAGGCGGTGCTCGGCGTGCCGCTGACGATGTATCTCCTGATCGAGAGCACGGTGCTGGCGCCCGGGGTGCTGCTGTTCGGCATCCTGTTCGTCGGCCTGAGCACCGTGACCTGGGCCGGGCTGTTCGAGCGCCGGCCCTGGGCCTGGCCGGTCGAGCTGGTGCGCCTGGCCGCCGGGGTCGCCGCCCTCTACGCCTCACGGGCCTGAGGCCCGTCGCTACCTGTCCGAAAGGACATGCTCATAGAGACGTGCACACATCAGCGCCCGAGGCCACGCGCCCCCGCGACCGGGCTCTGGGCCTTTTGCGACGGAGCGTGTACCCTCGTATTGGTCCGTCTGCATGCGTGCGCGCACCTACGACCCGGCCCTGACCAAGGCGCACCTCAGCAACCGCTTCGCGCTGAGCCTGGTGACCTATTTCAGCGAGCTGTTCGGCGACGAGGTCGCCGCTCGCGTGGTCGACGACGCCGGCCTCAGCCTCGAGTACTTGCAGGACTCCGAGCGGTGGATCTCCGTCGAGTTCGACCGCCGCTTCTGTGACGCCGCCGCGCGCCACCTGTACGGCTTGCCGGGCTCGCCAGGCTACGACCATCCGCTGTGGCAGCACTGGCGCGACGCCGCCGGCTCGATGTTCAAGCGCCAGGGCATGGGCCCGCTGTGGCTGCTGCTGTGGGCGATGCAGGGCCCGGGCGGCTTCTTCGCCGACATCGAGAAGATGTACACCCGCGGCAACCGCATCACCCGCATGCAGCTCGCCGACCACCGCCCCGGCTTCTCCAGCGTCACCGCCGTCATGTCCGGCGAGGTCGTCGACCGCCCCGGCGCGTGCTGGAACCGCCGCGGCTTCTTCGAGGCCATCCCGACCATCTGGAACCTCCCGCCGGCCCGCGTCGAGCACACCCACTGCATCCACCAGGATCCCCGGGTCGACCACTGCCGCTACGACATCCACTACGACGAGGCCCCCGTCGTCGCCGACCCCTTCGCCGAGCTCCACCGCATCCGCGAGTACGTGCGCAGCAGCATCCCGCCGCTGCTGCGCCAGATCGACGACGCCTACCTCGAGCACCGCGAGGCCGAGCTCGCGCGGCGCAAGACCGCCAGCTACCTGCCGGCCCACCTGCTCGACGCCATCCGCATCAACCCCGAGGAGGAGGTCGTGCTCGGCGGCCGCCAGACCGAGGGCGCCGTGCTGTTCGCCGACATCAAGGACTTCACCCGCCGCTGCAACCGGGTCGGCGCCGGCGAGGTCGTCCGCCAGCTCAACATCTACTTCGAGCACATCGACGCCGTCATCCTCGAGCACGGCGGCATCATCGACAAGCGCATCGGCGACGGCGTGATGGTCGTCTTCATCTCGCCCGACGGCCGCCAGGAGCTCGCCGCCCTCAGCCACGCCGCCGTCCGCTGCGGCCTGGAGATGCAGCGCGTGCTGCCCCGCTGCAACGCCCAGCTCGCCGCCCTCGGCGCCCGTCCCATGCAGATCCGCGTCGGCGTGGCCGCGGGTTCGCTGGTCCAGGGCAACATGGGCTCGCGCGCCCGCCTCGAGTACACCGTCATCGGCGAGACCGTGAACCTCGCCGCCCGCCTCGAGTCCGCCGCCGAACCCGGCCACGTGCTCACCCTGCCCGCCTGCGTGCGCGACACCGAGCTCGGCGTCAGCCGCCGCCTCCGCGTCATCGCGGCCAAGGGCTTCGGCGACGTCCAGGCCGTCGAGCTCACCCCCTGAGGCCGGGCCATGCATGACCGGCACACGCGCCATGCTTCGGGGGGCGCTCGTGCACCGCCCGCGCCCGCGCCCGCCGCTCAGCGCACCGGCTTCTTCGCGACCCAGATCTGCTCGTCGAGGGGCGGGTTGAACTTGGCGCTCATGCTGTGCTTCGTGATCACGGCCGGGTCGAGCTTGGCCAGGTAGTCGACCACCTCGACCACGAAGCCGGCCTCCTCGAGCCGCGACTTGAGGCCCTGGGCCGAGTAGCGGCGCACGTGGTCCCACTGGCCGAAGGCCTTGTTGCGCTCCTTCTTGCCGACGATCGTGGCGTCCTCGTAGAGCTCGGTGCGCCCGGTCTCGAGCGGCACCTGCAGGTACATCGTGCCGCCGGGGCGAAGGATCCGGAACAGCTCGGACATCGCCTTGCGGTCGTCGATGATGTGCTCGAGGATGTGATAGACGATCACCACGTCCCAGGACGCCTCCGGCTGATCGATCGCCGTGATGTCCAGGCGAATATCGCCCTTGCCGGGGTCGTACTCGGAGGTCACGTACTTGAGGTTCGCTTGCTTGCGCAGGAACTCCGCCTCGCCCTTCTCCGGCGAGAATTGCAGCACGTCGAGCTTGTCGCGCAGCAGCGGCGTCTCGTGCTCAAAATAGTGGACCAGCAGGCGGTGCCGCTCCTTCGAGGCGCATTTCGAGCAGAGCGCGTGTTTTCGGTTGTTGAAGGTCGCGAAGGTCTCGGTCGCCCCGCAGACCGTGCACACGTGGACCACGGGCTCTTCACTGGCTGCTTTGGGCGCGCTTCGTCCGCACCCTGCCCCCAGCAAGATGCTCGACGTGGCCAGTGCGGCCCTCAGAACGATCGGTACGAGCAGTCGCGCGCGCATGGTGCGGCGTTCCTAGCACGGCGTGTGCCCGGCCGAAAGGCCCCGCAGGTCCCCGACCGAAAGGGCCCACGCAGGTCCCCGACCAACGGCGCTATCGCCTGGCCGGCGAGGCGCCACCATTCGGCTCGGAACCCGCGGAGATGAAGCGGCCGCGGTCGACGTTATATTGCAGCTCGAGCAGATCGATCGTCTCGTTGATACGCCTGCGGCTCCGCCGACCCCAACTTCGACGCCAAGGCCGTCGAGTTCGAGGCCCAGGTCCGCGCCGCCGCCTGGGCGTGGATGCGCGGCTACACCCTCAAGAACTGGCGCCGTCGTCCTCGGCGCGAAACGGCAGCAGCGTCGCCAGCTCGGCCATGTTGCGCTGCACCGCCTGGGCCTCCTCGCCGAGGAAGCGCTCGATCGCCGCCGCGAAGCCCGGGTGGCGGATCCAGTGGCTGCTGTAGGTCGGCACCGGCTCGAAGCCGCGGATCAGCTTGTGCTCCCCCTGCGCCCCGGCCTCGAACAGCGGGATCTCGCGGGTGATGCAGCGCTCGATCGCCGCGTAGTAGGCGGCCTCGAAGTGCAGGAACTCGATCTCCTCGTCGCAGCCCCAGTAGCGGCCGTACAGCGCCGCCTCGGTCTCGAAGTACAGCGCCCCCGCGATCGTCTTCCCCTCGCGACGCACCCGCGCCCACTGCACCCGCTCCGGCATCTCCGCCACCACCGCCGCGAAGAAGCCCGGCTGCAGGTAGTCGTGACCGTGATGGTTCTGCGTCGTCGTCCGATAGAACCGGTCGATCGCCGCGACGTCGTCCGCCGTAAGCTCCGTGCCCGGCACCCACTCTAGCGCCGGCGCGCTCGCCTGCACCCGCGCCCGCTCCTTGCGCAGCTGCTTGCGCCGGCGCGAGGTCATGCGCGCCAGGAACTCGTCGAAGCTCGCATAGCCGGCGTTGTGCCAGTGGTACTGGAAGCTCGCCCGCGCCATGAAGCCGTGCGCTTGCAGCTCCGCCTGCTCGGCCTCGGTGGTGAACAGCCAGTGCACCGAGCCGCAGCGGCGGCGGTCGGCCAGCGCCTTGACCTCCGCGATCAGGCGCTCGACGACTGGCCCTCGGGACATGTCCTTTGCGACAAGCAGGCGCGGGCCGGTGGCGGGGGTCATCGGCACCGCGACCACCAGCTTGGGGTAATAGGGGAGGCCCGCGCGCTCGGCGGCCCGGGCCCAGGCCCAGTCGAAGATGTACTCGCCGTAGCTGTGCGCCTTCACATAGGCCGCGACGGCCCCGACGAGCCGCGTCGGCGCGATCTCACTGGTGTGCCCGGCCTCCCCGGGGCGCGGCACCCGCGCGGGCGCGGAAGCCTCCACCAGCACGTAGAACGGCTCCCAGCCGGCCCTGACGCCCACCGAGCCCGAGCGTTCGAGGGCGCGTAAAAACCCATACTCCGTGAAGGGCGAAGGTCCGTGATCGAGGCTGTTCCACTGTGCGGCGTCCACGCTCTCGAGAGACGACACGACGCGGCTCGTCAGATCGGGCACGGACTACGTTTACGCTGGGACCGGGCGCATGACCAGGGTGCGCTATAGTACCTCTCCCACAGCGATGGCCAGCCGCGACAAGAACAGCCCCCAGGGCAGCGTCGTCCTCAAGACCCGCAGCGAGCGCAAGACCGCCCGCCCGCGGATGTTTCGCGTGCTGATCCACAACGACGACTACACACCGATGGAGTTCGTCGTGCGCCTGTTACAGGTGGTGTTCCACCGCAACGAGGCGGACGCAACGGCGATCATGCTGCACATCCACAACCATGGCTTCGGGGTCGCCGGAGTCTACACGCACGAGATCGCGGAGACGAAGGTCGCCCAGGTGCACATGCTGGCTCGCCAGCAGGACTGCCCGCTCGTCGCTTCGATGGAGCCCGAGGAGGACCCCGATGCTGAGCACTGAACTCAAGCACACGATCAACGCCGCGATCGCCGACACCCAGCGCCGGCGCCACGAGTACATCACCCTCGAGCACCTGCTGCTCGCCCTGCTCGACGACCCCAGCGCCCGCAAGGTCATCCTCGCGTGCATGGGCGACGTCGAGAAGCTGCGCGTCGAGCTCGAGGCCTTCATCGAGGCCAACATCGAGCGCCTGCCCGACGCACCCACCGACGGGACCGGCGCCGGGTCTGGCGCCGGGTCTGGCGCCGGTTCCGGCTCCGGGTCCGGCGACACCTCCGCTGGCGGGCCACGGACCACCACCGTCCATCAGACCATCGGCGTCGGCCGCGTACTGCAGCGCGCCATCCTCCACGTCCAGGGCTCCGGCCGCAGCGAGGTCACCGGCGCCAACCTGCTGGTCGCCATCTTCGCCGAGAGCGAGTCCTTCGCCGCCCACATCCTGCGCGAGCACGGCGTCACGCGCCGCGACGCGACCATGTTCATGTCGCACGGCATCCCCAAGGGCGCGGACCGGGCCCCGAGCAGCCGCCCGGCGAACAACCCGGTCGGCGACGAGGACGACGAGGAGCAGGTCGCCGACGATCCGCTTCAGGCTTACGCCGTCGACCTCAACGCCAAGGCCGCCGCCGGCCGCATCGAGCTGCTGGTCGGCCGCGACGCCGAGATCCAGCGCGTCATCCAGGTGCTGTGTCGGCGCCGCAAGAACAACCCGGTGCTGGTCGGTGAGCCCGGCGTCGGCAAGACCGCCGTGGTCGAGGGCCTGGCCCTGCGCGTACACAAGGGCGAGGTCCCGGCCGCGCTCGCCAGCGCCCACATCTTCGCCCTCGACATGGGCGCCCTGCTGGCCGGCACCCGCTTCCGCGGCCAGTTCGAGGAGCGCCTCAAGGCCGTCATCGGCGCCATCGAGGACGACCCCGACGCGATCCTCTTCATCGACGAGATCCACACCATCGTCGGCGCCGGCGCCACCTCGGGCGGCACCATGGACGCCAGCAACATGCTCAAGCCGGCCCTCGCGTCCGGCGAGCTGCGCTGCATCGGCGCCACCACCTACAAGGACTTCAAGTCCTCCTTCGAGCGCGACCAGGCGCTCGCCCGCCGCTTCCAGAAGATCGAGGTCCTCGAGCCCTCCGTCTCCGAGACCGTCGACATCCTTCGCGGCCTCCAGCCCGTCTATGAGGCCCATCACGGCGTGCGCTACACCCCGGAGGCGCTCGAGCTCGCCGCCAGCCTCGCCCACAAGCACCTGCGCGACCGTCATCTGCCCGACTCGGCGATCGACGTCATCGACGAGACCGGCGCCGCCGCCCGCCTCGCCGCCCCGCCGCCCGCGCCCGCCCCGGCCGACGCCCTGGTCGAGTCCGACGACGGCGAGGGCCCATCACCGATCACCGTCGACGCCGCCGCCGTCGAGGCCGTCATCGCCCGCATGGCCCGCATCCCGGCCAAGTCGGTCTCGACCTCGGACCGCGACGTGCTGCAGAACCTGCGCGAGGGCCTCGCCCACCTGGTGTTCGGCCAGGACGAGGCCGTCGGCACCGTCACCGCCGCGATCAAGCGCGCGCGCGCCGGCCTCTCGCGCGCCGACAAGCCGATCGGCTCGTTCCTGTTCGCCGGCCCGACCGGCGTCGGCAAGACCGAGCTCGCCAAGGCCCTCGCCCAGATGCTCGCCGTCCCGCTGATCCGCTTCGACATGAGCGAGTACATGGAGAAGCACTCCGTCAGCCGCCTGATCGGCGCCCCTCCCGGCTACGTCGGCTTCGACCAGGGCGGCCTGCTCACCGACGCCGTCGCCAAGTCACCGCACTCGGTCGTCATCCTCGACGAGATCGAGAAGGCCCACCCGGACCTGTTCTCGATCCTGCTGCAGGTGATGGACCACGCGACCCTCACCGATACCACCGGCCGCAAGACCGACTTTCGCAACGTCATCCTCATCATGACCAGCAACGCCGGCGCCCACGAGCTCACCCGCCGGCGCATGGGTTTTGATGATGACGGCGAGAAGGTCGGCGACCCCAAGTCGGCCCTCGACCGCACCTTCAGCCCCGAGTTTCGCAACCGCCTCGACCGCATCGTCGTGTTCAAGTCGCTGCCGCCCGACATCATCCTGCAGGTCGCCGGCAAGATGCTGCTCGAGCTCGAGGCCCAGCTCGCCGAGCGCGACGTGCACTTCACCTTCAGCGACGCCGCCCGCTCGTGGATCGCCCGCAAGGGCTTCGACAAGCTCTACGGCGCCCGTCCGATGGCCCGCCTCATCGACGAGGAGATCAAGGGCAAGCTCGTCGACGAGCTGCTGTTCGGCGCCCTGGAGACGGGCGGCAACGTCGCCGTCGACGTCGGCCCCGACGACAAGCTGAGCTTCCAGTTCAGCCCCCTGCGCGACGACAGCCAGACCAACTGAGGCCCGGCGCTGCTTCCGGCGCCGTCCAGACTCGTAACGACTCGCCGGCTCACAGCGCCCCGTCCCCTGCGACGAGCGCCGCGAGCTCGGCCTGTTCACGACCTCCGCGGCCGATCCTCAGCGGCCGATCTGACCCGGCTGCGCCTCGCACTTCCAGTGCCCGAGGAACATGTACTCGCGCTTGCAGGTCGCGACATGGCTGCCGCCCTTGCTGTTCCACTGGTACTTGCGCGACATGATGTCGGTCACCCGCACGACCGCCAGGTCCGTCGGGCCGACGCCGCACTCCTTGTCGACCGCACACACCGCGTCACGCGCCATCGCCTCGGTCGCCGGATCGTCTACCGAGTTGACGTAGCCCTGGTAGCTCACGAAGACCATGACGGCGAACAGGAGGTACCAGATGAGCTGCTTCATCCCGACACCTTGGCACAGCCCCCTGCTCCACGACAAGCCCGCGCACTTGCCCACGCGCCCGCCTCGCCCCGCCTCGCCCCGCCTCCGCGTCACCATGTTAGCCTCGGGGCCCGTGCCCCCCGTTCTGCGCTTCTTCGTCACCGGATGTGCCAGCGGCATCGGCCGTCACCTCGCCGGGGTTCTGCTCGCCGCCGGTCACCAGGTCTTCGCCACCGACCTCGATGACGCCGCGCTGCGCGCCCACGCCGGCGCCTGGCCGCCGGATCGCGCGCACACCCACCGCCTCGATGTCAGCCAGGCCGACGCCTGGGAGCTCGTATTCGCCGAGGCCGTGCGCACGATGGGCGGCGTCGACGTGCTGTGCAACGTCGCCGGCTACCTGCTACCCGGCCGCGTCGGCGACTATACGACCGAGGTCGTGCATCGCCACTTCGACGTCAACACCAAGGGCGTCGTGTTCGGGACCCAGGTGGCCGCGCGGCACATGCGAGCGCGCGGTGAGGGTCACATCATCAACATCGCCTCGCTGGCCGCGCTCGCGCCGGTGCCGGGCATCGCCCTGTACTCGGCCTCGAAGTACGCGGTGCGCGGCTTCTCGCTCGCGGCCGCCCAGGAGCTGCGCCAGCACGGCGTCGCCGTCACCGTGATCTGCCCGGACGCCGTCGACACCCCGATGCTCGACATGCAGGTGGATCACGACGCGGCGGCGATGACCTTCTCCGGCTCGCGCTTCCTGAGCGTCGACGACATCAGCACCGCGATCCTCAAGCGCGCGCTCCCCAAACGCCCGCTCGAGATCTACCTGCCCCGCTCCCGCGCCCTGCTCGCCCGCCTCGCCGACCTGTTCCCGAGGACAGCTCTGTGGCTGCGGCCGATGCTCGAGCGCCGCGGCCGGGCCCGCCAGGCCGCCATGCAGCGCCTGCGCCAGCCCACGCGCAACTGACGGCCGGACCACGCGCGCGATCGAGGCCCGGCGCGCCGCGAGGCTGGCCAAGCGCGCCGGCGTTTGAGTATGCTGCGGAGCATGCAGCGCCTGAGCTCCCTCGCCGCGATCCAGCGCTTCCTCGACGAGA
The DNA here is from genome assembly GCF_013812955.1 of Nannocystis sp. Lineage (GTDB taxonomy): Bacteria > Myxococcota_A > Polyangia > Nannocystales > Nannocystaceae > Nannocystis. The sequence continues at coordinate 11,826 of NZ_JACCSO010000073.1, forward strand.
CCGAGTACAGCGACGACAAGTTCTACCGCTCACCCGCGCAGGTGC
>NZ_JACCSO010000076.1 GCF_013812955.1 Nannocystis sp.
AGGCTGCGCTGCGTCGCCAGATCGGCGCTGCTCGCCAGCACCAGCGACCAGGCCGCCGCTGCCAGCACCGGCGCGACCCAGGCCTGCGGCCACTCGGCGGGCCAGCGCGGCAGCTTGAGGGTCGTGCGCACGGCCGCGAGTCTGCCACGCACCAGAGCCGCGCCCAAGCATCCGTCAGCGCCGCGGCACCCGCTTCGAGATCCCACACATGATCTCGTACGGGATCACATCGGCCCAGGCCGCCAGCTCCTGCACCTCGATGCGCTCGCGGCCCTGGGCGCCGAGCAGCGTCACGCGCTCGCCCTCGCGGGCGTCGGGCAAGTCGGTCACGTCGATCATCGACACGTCCATCGTGATGTTGCCGACCACCCGGCAGCGGTGCCCGCGGACCAGCACCGTCGCCTGGCCGCTCATGCGTCGCGGATAACCATCCGCATATCCGACCGGCACGATCCCCAGCCGCGAGTCGCGGGCCAGCGTCATGCGATGCCCATACGACACCCGCGCGCCGGCCGGCAGCTCGCGGATGCCGAGGATCCGCGAGTGCACGCTCATCGCCGTGCGCAGCCCCGTCAGCTCGACCTCCGCGCCCGCCGCCGCCCCGTACAGCGCGATGCCCGGGCGCACCATGTCGAAGTGCGCCTGCGGCAGACGCACCAGCCCGGCGCTGTTGCACACGTGGCGCAGCGGCGGATAGAGCCCGCGGATCGCCAGCGTCGCCACGCTGGCCAGAAACAGCTCGACCTGCCCGGCGCTGACCGGATCCTCCTGCTCGTCGGCGCAGGCGAAGTGCGTCATCAGCCCCTCGAGCCGCAGGTACTGGCCCTCGTCGCCCTCGAACCAGTCGAGCAACGCCTGCAGGTCGCCCGGCAACACCCCGAGCCGCGACATCCCGGTGTCGACCTTGAGGTGCACCGGCAGCGGCGGCGCCCCGCTGCGCCGGACCCCGGCCGCGAGCAGCTGCAGGTGCTCGCGCGCCCACACCACCGGCGTCAGCGATCGATGCACGATCACGTCCTCCGAGCCCGGATGGACCCCGCCGAGCACCAGCACCGGCGCGATGATCCCCGCCTGCCGCAGCTCCACCCCCTCCTCGACCAGGCTGACCGCGAGGCCCCACGCGCCGGCGTCGACGAAGGTGCGCGCCGACTCGATCGCCCCGTGCCCGTAACCGTCCGCCTTGACCACCGCGAGCACCCGACAGCGCGGCCCGACGTGGCGCTTCACCGCGCGCAGGTTGTCGACCAGCGCCGCCGCATCGACGTGCGCGTAGGTCGGGCGCACCTCGACGATCGGCGAGTGCCCGCGGTCCGCGGCGCGCCGTTCGGGGCCGCTATAAGGGACGGGGCCCACGGGCAGGCTCGAGCCGTCGAAGGGCGCGCTCACCGGGCCGACATTAACACGCAGGGCCGCGCGCTGGATCACCATCGCCGGGCGAACGCCGCCGCCCCACGCGACATTCCCCGCGCCCATTCAGCCGCGGAAACCAAAGCGAAGACGCCGCGCGCTCCCTCGACCGCAGCGCCGTCTTTACACGACCCGACTACACCGACTCGTTGACGATGCGATCGTCGAGCAGCATGCGCCGGCCGCTGGCGCTGACCAGGCCGCTGCGAGCCATCGCGCTCAGCGTGCGCGACACGGTCTCGCGGCACGAGCCAACCATGCGCGCCAGCTCCGACTGGGTCGGCACCGGGGCGAGGATCCAGCCGGTGCTGGCCGGACCACGACGACCCTGACGGCGCGCCAGGCGACCGAGCGTGCGGCGCAGCCGCTCCTCGACATCACACAGGGCCAGGCCGCTGGCGACCGCCTCGACCTCACGCATCTTCTCGCCCTGCAGCCGCATCAGCCGCATCAGCGTCTCCGGCTCGCGGCGCAGGTGCTCGACCAGCGCCTCGGGCGAGACCCGCAGCAGCTCGCTCTGGACCGCCGCGACCGCGGTCGTCGACATCGTCACGTTGCCGAAGGCACAGGCCTCGCCGAACACCTCGCCCGGGCCCAGCGCCGAGAGGATCAGGTCGCGGCCGCCATCGGCCGCCCGCAGCAGGTTCACGCGCCCACGCAGCACGATGTACAGACCGTCGGGGGTCTGGCCCTCACTGATCAGCACGCTGCCGGCCGCCTTGCGCAGGCGGACCGCGCTGCGACCGACGAGCTCCAGTTCACCGAGCCGAGCCGCCGTGAACGGCTCGACACAGGCCAGCACGTCCGCGGTCTCCATCCGCTCGAGGGGGATGGTGGGGCGCCGGGTCTCTGAATCGATGTTCTGCATGCGGGTTGTGCTGTGAAGCACAAAGCCTGCCAGCGCGCTGAACTCGCCACCCTCCGCTAACTCCATGGATTTACTAGGCTCACCCGGAAAAGCGCGCGAGATCTGGCTCCCTGAGGACTGTTGCACGATCGCCACACCTGAGTTCACAAAGCCACGCCGTGATCCAGATTCCATTCGCGGAGATCGCGCCCCGGTGGTGAGATGCCGGACTCGGTGTACGTTCCGCGCGTGCCCACCATCGTGCTCAACGGCGAGCCCCATTCGCTGGCGGAAGAGACCACGGTCGCTGCACTGGTGACCGCGCTGGGGCTCGTGCCGCAGCAGGTCGCCGTCGAGAAGAACCGCGAGATCGTGCCTCGTACCGAGCACGCGCAGACCATCCTGCGCGACGGCGACCAGCTCGAGATCGTCACCTTTGTAGGCGGAGGCTGAGCCGTGAGCGACACGCAAGACACCTGGACCCTCGCAGGCCGCACCTGGACCTCGCGGCTGATCGTCGGCACCGGCAAGTTCAAGGACGCGGCCGAGACCCGCGCCGCGCTCGCCGCCAGCGGCGCCGAGATCGTGACCGTGGCCCTGCGCCGGGTCGACCTCAAGGCCCGCGACAACCTGCTCGGCTGGATCGACCGCGAGCGCTACTGCCTGCTGCCCAACACCGCCGGCTGTTACACCGCCGACGAGGCCGTGCGCACCCTTCGACTCGCGCGCGAGCTCGGCATCGCCGAGCTGGTCAAGCTCGAGGTCATCGGCGACTCGCGGACCCTGCTGCCCGACAACGAGGAGACGCTCAAGGCCGCCCGCACGCTGCTCGACGAGGGCTTCACCGTGCTCCCCTACTGCACCGACGACCCGATCGTCTGCCGCAAGCTCGAGGACATGGGCTGCGCCGCCGTCATGCCGCTGGCCGCCCCGATCGGCAGCGGCCTCGGGATCCGAAACCCTCACAACCTGCGGTTGATCGTCGAGCAGGCCAAGATCCCGGTGATCGTCGACGCCGGGGTCGGCACCGCCAGCGACGCCGCGATCGCGCTCGAGCTCGGCTGCACCGCCGTGCTCATGAACACCGCGATCGCCGGGGCCCGCAACCCCGTGCTCATGGCCGAGGCCATGCGCGAGGCCGTGATCGCCGGCCGCAAGGCCCTGCGCGCCGGCCGGATCCCGACCCGCCACTACGCCAGCCCCTCGAGCCCGCCCACCGGCATGATCGAGTGACTGGCGACTGACACGCCCATGCCGCCCGGGCGGGATCCTCGGGCCGACGGAGAGGTCGTGAGACCGGGTGCCTCGGGCCGTGGTCGCCGGGAGGCACCGCTGATCCGACGGTCCCGGGGGCGTGCTGCTCAGGGCTTCCAGCGCAGGCCGTGATCGCCGGGGGCGACGTCCGGGTGGCTGGCGTTGCGACCGCCGAGGCGGAGCATGATCTCGCCGCGGATCCGTCCGGCCTCGACGAAGCCCAGCGCGCGTGAATCACAGCAAGCGCCCTCGTCGCGGTTGTCGGCGATCACCAGATAACCGTCGGCCTCCACTTCGACCGGACCGGCGTCGCCCGGCAGGCCGATCCCGGGCCAGCGCGGCGGCTGGCCGGGGGCCGCGAGCAGGATCTGGTAGCGGCGATCACCGACCGCCTCGGTGGCGGTGCTGCGCGCCCGCGCGGGCGGCGAAATCGGATCCTGCGGGCCGCGGATCGCCAGTCGCAGGGTCGCGCCGAGCTCCTGCGTCAGCGGGCGCCCGTTGATCGCCAGGCCGAGCACGCCGGCGGGGTCGCCGAAGCTCACGCGATCGCCCGGAACCGCGAGGATGCGCCCGACGCGAAGGCTGCGCGGGACGGCATTGTCGACGCCGCTGCGCCGCTGCACCGCTTTCCACTGATCGCCGAGCTCGAGGTCCTCGACATCGACGACGGCGGTGT
>NZ_JACCSO010000097.1 GCF_013812955.1 Nannocystis sp.
GCTGAAGGCCAAGCAGGACGAGCTCACCGAGGTGCGCCCGATCCCCGAGGGCACCGAGCGCGAGACCAAGGCCGGCGACGTGTGGACCCTCGACATCGAGGGCAAGCTCGGCGACGTGAACCTGGCCCGCAAAGATCTCAAGCTCGAGATCGGCGACACCAACGAGTTCCTGCCCGGCCTGCACAAGGCGCTCGAGGGCACCCCGCTCTCGGCCGTCGGCAGCACCCGCACCATCACCTTCCTGCCGACCCAGGAGCGCATCCGCGCCGACCTGCGCGACAAGGAAGTCAGCCTCACGGTCGGCTTTCGCGAGGTCCGTGAGAAGCACGTCCCCGTCCTCGACGACGAGTTCGCCCGCGACACCGGCGACGCCGAGACCCTCGAGGCCCTGCGCGCCAAGTACGGCGACCAGGTGCGCGAAGAGGACCAGAACGAGGCCGAACGCGACGCCCGCAAGCGCCTCGTCGAGGCCCTGCTCGAGCGCAACCAGTTCGAGGTCGCCCCCTCGCTCGTCGCTCGTGAGGTCGCGGCCCAGGTCGACCTGTTCAAGCGCCAGCTGCAGCAGCAGGGCATGTCGCTGAATCAGACCGGGATGACCGAGCAGCAGGTCGCCGGGCAGATGCGGCCGCAGGCGCAGTTCAACGTCAAGGCGTTCCTCCTGCTCGACGCGATCGGCAAGGCCGAGAGCATCCAGGTCGACGAGGCCGAGGTCGAGAAGGAGCTGCAGAACCTCGCCGAGGAGCGCGGTCAAAACATCGATCGCCTGCGCGCCACGATGGAGAAGAACAACCAGCTGCTGCTCCTCCGCGCGCAGATCCGTGAAGAGAAGATCCTCGACTTCCTGATGGGCAAGTCCGAGGTCACCGAGGCCGAGGACCCGAAGCCGGAGCCCGAGGCCAGCGCCGCTCCCGCGGCACCTGCCGCGGACTGATCCTTCACGGTCTTCGACGGCGCAGCACGTCGGCGCAGCCGCCGGCCTGCTGCGCTTCGCTTTTTGCCGCTCGCAGCGCCACGTCATCATCGCACGCACGCGACCTCGTTCGCCGTGGCGGCCCGTGCGGCAGATCGCAGGTGAGCCGTGCTATCACCCCCGGGTAGCCATCGCGAGCGGACTTGCGTCCGCAGCATCGCGCCCGGTCGGCGACCCCTTGCATCGCCGGTCACGGACAGTCACCATAGCCACCACAGCCCCGTCTGGACGATCACCCGTGAGCCCAACCGCAAACATCCCCTTCGTCATCGAGCAGACGCACCGCGGCGAGCGCTCGTGGGACATCTACAGCCGGCTCCTCAAGGACCGCATCATCTTCCTGGGCACGCCGGTCAACGACCAGGTCGCCAACGTCATCATCGCCCAGCTGCTCTTCTTGGAGTCCGAGGACCCGGAGAAGGACGTTACGATGTACATCAACTCGCCCGGCGGCGTGGTGACCTCGGGCCTGGCGATCTACGACACGATGCAATACATCCGCCCCAACGTCGCCACGTACTGCCTCGGGCAGGCGGCGTCGATGGGCTCGCTGCTGCTGGCAGGCGGCGCCCCGGGCAAGCGCTTCGCGCTCCCGAACGCCCGCATCATGATCCACCAGCCCTCGGGTGGAGCCCAGGGGCAGGCCACCGACATCGAGATTCAGGCGCAGGAGATCAAGCGCCTCAAGTCGATACTCAACCAGATCCTGGCTGAGCACACCAACAAGACCGTCGATGACATCCTGCGGGATACCGAGCGCGACAACTTCATGGACGCGTATCTGGCCAAGACCTATGGTCTCATCGACGAAGTCCTAGTCCGCCCGCGCAAAGACGGCGGGACGCCACGGTGACCCATGAGCTCCAAGCGAGATAACCAAGGCAACCTGAGCTGCTCTTTTTGCGGGAAGAGCCAAAAAGAGGTCAAGAAGCTCATCGCGGGCCCCTCGGTCTACATCTGCGACGAGTGCATCTCCCTCTGTAACGACATCCTCGCCGAGGAGGTCCAGAAGGAGGAGCGCGCGGACGTCGGCGCGAAGGTCCCCAAGCCGAAGGACATCCGCAAGATCCTCGACGACTACATCGTCGGGCAGGAGCTCGCGAAGAAGACCATCTCGGTCGCGGTCTACAACCACTACAAGCGCATCAACGCCAAGAAGCTCCCCGACGAGCCCGAGCTGCAGAAGAGCAACATCTTGCTGCTCGGTCCGACGGGTTCGGGCAAGACGCTGATGGCGCAGACCCTGGCCCGCATCCTCGATGTGCCCTTCGCCATCGCGGACGCCACCAGCCTGACCGAGGCCGGCTACGTCGGCGAGGATGTCGAGAACATCATCGTCAACTTGTTGCAGAACGCCGACCACGACGTCGAGCGGGCGCAGCGGGGCATCATCTACATCGACGAGATCGACAAGATCGCCCGCAAGGGTGAAAACCCGTCGATCACCCGCGATGTCTCCGGCGAGGGCGTGCAGCAGGCCCTGCTGAAGATCCTCGAGGGCACGGTCGCCAGCGTCCCGCCCAAGGGCGGCCGCAAGCACCCGCAGCAGGACTTCTTGCAGGTCGACACGACCAACATCCTGTTCATCTGCGGCGGTGCGTTCGCCGGGCTCGAGGACATCATCGACCATCGCATGTCGGCGAAGACCCTCGGCTTCGGCGTGCAGCACGCGGCCAAGAAGGAGCTGCGCCAGTGGGAGCTGCTCAAGAACGTGCAGAGCGAGGACCTGATGAAGTTCGGGCTGATCCCCGAGTTCATCGGCCGCCTGCCGATCGTCGCTCCGCTGCATGACCTCGACGAGGCGGCCCTGGTGTCGATCCTGACCCAGCCGCGCAACGCCCTGGTCAAGCAGTACGAGCGCCTGCTCGGCATCGACGGCGTGGGCCTCAAGTTCACCGAGGGCGCCCTCAAGGCGGTCGCGCAGAAGGCCCGCGCGCAGAAGGCCGGCGCCCGCGGCCTGCGGACGATCCTCGAGAAGGCGATGCTCGACGTGATGTACGAGATCCCCAGCTCCACCAACATCCGCGAGGTCGTCGTCAACGAGGACACCATCGCGTCGGGCAAGCAGCCCGTCGTCGTCTACGAGAACGAAGAAGCCACCAAAGAGGCGAGCTGAGTTCTCAAAAGGGACGAGTGAGAACCGAGAAGAAAGGGTCGGCCAGCGCCGGCCCTTTCTTCGTTTCAGCGCCTTTTTTTTAGCGCCGGGCTCGCCGGACATGCGAGACGAAGACGAGGGTCACCCCCTTCTGCGTTTAAGCGCCACCTGGCGAGACGAAGAAGAGGGCCAGTGACGGCCCTCCCTTGTGGTTTTGCGGCCGGCTCGCCGGCTCACCGGCGAGCGCCGCGGCTCACTTGCTCAGGGTATCGACCGCCAGCTTGCCATTACTATTAAACTTGCCCTGGCTCGCGCGGGCTTCCTTGAGGCCGCTGGTGCGAAGCACCCACATCTGCTTGGTGGCGACCACGTCGTCGTCCTCGCGGGCGCGGATCTCGATGATGTTGTTGCCGGGCGTCAGCGGGATGTCGGCGGCGAACTCGAGGCGGCCGGTCTTCGGGTCGGCGGCGGCCTGATAGAAGACCTTCTCCTGGCTGCCGAACAGGTTGCGCGACGGGTTGTAGACGCTGATGTACACGTCGCGCACCGCCTCGTCGTCGGTCGCCACGCCGCTGATGTGCACGCGGTCGGCCTCGGTCTGGGTGATCGCGCCGACGAGGGCGATCTTCGGCGGGGAGATCGCCAGGCGCTCGGTGATCTTCGGCTTGCCGGCGGCGACGCCCGGCTTCACGTCGCTCGCCTTGGCGAAGGCGAAGCGCTTGCTGTCGAGCTCGACGCGGTACCAGCCGTCGGCCACGCCGAGCACCTTGAGCGCGCTGCCGGCCTCGACGCTGGCGACCTTGTGGTCCTGGCTCGGCAAGGGGCTGGCGTAGAGGTCGACCGCGCTGCCGGCGACCACGTGGCCCGAGCCGGCCGCAAAGGTCACGGTGCTCGAGGCGAGCGGGAGCTTCAACTTCTCCACCAGGCTGGCGCCGATCTTCGCGTCGGCGACGGCGAGCTGGAGGTTGATCGTGCCGTCCGGCGCGGCCTTCTTGACCTCGAAGTCGAACTCCACGATCCGCGAGTCGCCGGGCGCGACCACCTTGAGGTTCTCGCGGCCGGTGTGCAGGTACACCGCGTCGCCGACGAGGTTGCGCAGGGTCACCCAGGCGTCCAGCGCCTGGCCCTCGCCGGTGTTTTTAAAATTCACGCGCATGTGCACGCGCTCGCCGACCTGCAGCGCGCCGTCGGCGTTGCCGCGGATCCCCGAGCCGAGCTTCGGGTCGTCGAGGATCTGATAACCGTAGGCGAACTGCGGGCGCGCAAGGCCCTCGCTGCTGATGTCGATCATCGTCTGCGAGCCGGGCGCCACCGTCGAGCCGTGCTGGTCGTAGACCTGCCACTCGATGCGGTCGGTGCGCGACAGCTCGTGCTCCGTCACCGACAGCTTGAGCGGGAGGTTGCGGGTCTGGCCCGGGTCGATGCGCCCGAACAGCAGCTCGCGCTCGTCGAAGTAGCTGTAGTCGGACTCCGAGTACGCGCGGACCTGATAGGCCGGCGCGGTGCCCTCGTTGGTGACGGTGACGGTGACGGTGCCGGACCCGCCGGCGCCGATGACGTTGCCGGGCTTGTCGCTGCGCATGGCCATGCGCAGGACCGGCTGCTTGCCGGGCTCCGTTGCCGGGCCGGGGGTCCAGTCGACGCCCTTCTTCTGCAGTCCGGCGATGATGCGGGCCTGCTCGAGCGCGGTCTGCTGGGCGACGAAGTCGCCGATCTTGGCGAGGATGCCGTCGCGCGCGGGCGTCGGCGCCCAGACGACGAGGTCGCGGGCCATGCGGATCTCCGGGTCCTCGAGCAGGGCCTCCGGGGTCGGCTTGCCGGACTTGTCGGTCTTGAGGGCGGGGGCCTTCTTCGGCTTCTTGTCCTTGCCCTCGCCCTCCTCCTCCTCGTAGGTGTTGCCGAGGAAGTAGAGCGGGCCGGCGGCGATCTTGTGCGAGGGGTCGGCCTTGGTCGAGGTCAGGTGCGAGGCCAGGGACTCCTCGCGCACCAGGTCGAAGCGCTTGCGGCCGTGATAGGCGGTGTAGTCCTTGGTGATCAGGACCGGGATGGTCTCGAGGTCCGGGCTGACGCCGACCGACTGGATCGAGATGTCGCCGGGGGTCAGGTACTGGGCGATCGTCAGCTTGAGCGCGAGCTCCTTGTCGCCGACCTTGCGGTCGTGCAGCACCTGCACCGAGCCCTTGCCGAAGGTGCGGCGGCCGACGAGCACCGCGCGGCCGAGGTTACGCAGCGCGCCGGCGACGATCTCCGTCGCGCTCGCCGAGCCCTGGTCGATCAGCACCACCACCGGCAGGTTCGGGAAGTCGTAGCGGTCGTCGGCGGCGAGCTCCTCGCGCGGGGACGAGCTGCCGACCGTCGAGACGATCGTGCCGGACTTGAGGAAGGCGTCGGCGACCTCGACGGCCGCGGTCAGCAGGCCGCCGGGGTTGTCGCGCATGTCGAGCACCACGCCGCGCACGCCGGCCTTCTCGAACTCGGCGAGCTTGGCCCGCAGCTCCTTGCCGGTGGTCTGCGCGAAGTTGCGGTTGATCTGGACCAGGCCGACCTTGACCGGGTTGCCCTGGGCATCCATGCCCGGCAGCACGTGGCCCTGCACGCTGTCGAGGGTGATCACGTCGCGGGTGATCGGCGTCTTCTTGACCTTGTCGCTGCCCTCGCGCCGGACGTAGAGCGTCACCGTCGTGCCGGGCTCGCCGCGCATGCGGTCGACGGCCTCCGACAGGCCCATCGTCACCGTCGACTCCTCGTCGACCTGCACGATGCGGTCGCCGGCCTCGATGCCGGCCTTCGCCGCGGGGTTGCCGTCGATCACCCGGATGACGGTGATCTGCGTGTCGCGCATGCCGACCTCGATGCCCAGACCGCCGAAGCTGCCCTTGGTGCTGGTCTTCATGGTCTCGAAGTCGTCGGGCCGCAGCAGGTTGGTGTGCGGGTCCAGAGTGCCGAGCACGCCCTCGACGATCGCGTACTCGGCGGTGCGCTGCTCCTCGTCGCTCAGGTTGGTGTGGCGGTTGATGAAGCGAAACACCTCGCGGACGTGGGTGCCCACGGCCCACAGCGCCTCGACGTCGCCGATCGGGAACTCTTGCTCGGCGGTGCCGACGCGGACGCGGATGCGCTCGGACTTCTTGCCGGCGGCGCCCGCCACGGGCTCGACCAGGACCTGGGGGATCGCCTTCTCGAGGCCCTCGAGGCCGGCGACCGCCATCTTGTGCGGGTCGATGCGCTGGGGCTCGACGTAGTACTTGGCGACGTACCAGAGCGTCCAGTCGAGGATCCTCAAGTCGGTGGCGTCGTAGCCCTGGGCCACCCTTCCGCCGGGTGCACGGCTCTCACCTTTTTGGGCCTGGGCCTCGGTGTCCTGCACGGTCGTCAGGCCGAGGGCCAGGGCCAGGGAGCCGAACACGATCGCCGGGGTGGAGGCCTTGGCAAAGCGCGGGCGAGACGATGTTTGTCCGGTCACAGAGCCAGTCTAACGGCCCGGGTGGGGCAGGGCCACCAGGCGCGCGGGTGATTGTGGCGCGCCCGCCTGGTGAAACTGTCGCGTGCCCCGCCGTGTCGCCGCGATCGCGGGCGCTGCGCATGAACCGGGCACAGGGTCCGCGGCCGCGCATTGGGCCGGCAGGTTCTCGTCCCTGGTACCCAAGGGGGGCGGTCGCGGCGTAGACTCCGCCGGCATGTCGGATCGTAAGCGCAGCCCGGCGGGGTCGGGCGCGAACAGGCAGAAGGCCGTGGTGGACCTCGTTCCGGTCGCGGCCGGGACGTCCGCGGAGCTCGTGGACCCGAAGCCGGAGCCCGAGGAGGACGCGGAGGACGAGGAGGAGACCGACGAGGCGGAGGAGGTGCTGGCGGACATCGAGCCGGCGACCGACGAGGAGCTCGATGTGATCGAGCGAGACATCGGTCGGCCAACCGCGGCGGTGGCCACCACGGCGCTCGCCCGGCGCGACCCGATGGGCCAGTACATGGCCGAGGTGCGGCGCTACCCGCTGCTGACCCGCGAGGAGGAGCACGAGCTCGCGGTGCGGTGGATCGAGAACGGGGACAAGGAGGCGGGCCGACGGCTGGTGACCTCCAACCTGCGGCTCGTGGTGAAGATCGCCCACGAGTACAAGCGGACCTATCAGAACCTGCTCGACCTCGTGCAAGAGGGGAACGTCGGCCTGATCCAGGCGGTCAAGAAGTTCGACCCGTACCGCGGGGTCAAGCTCTCGACCTACTCGGGCTGGTGGATCCGCGCGTACATCCTCAAGTTCATCCTCAACAACTGGCGGCTGGTGAAGATCGGCACCACCCAGAACCAGCGCAAGCTGTTCTTCAACCTGCGAAAGCAGCGCGAGAAGCTCAAGCAGGCCGGCGTCGACCCGACGGCCGAGCGCATCGCCAAGGAGCTCGACGTCAGCGAGGCCGAGGTGATCGAGATGGACCGCCGCCTGTCGGCGCCGGACATGTCGCTCAACGCTCCGCTCAGCGACGACGACGGCGACGGCGGCCGCACGCGCCTGGACATCATCGAGGACTCGACCGAGGACCCGTCGGCGACGGTCGAGTCGGCGGAGTTCAAGGACCTGCTGCAGGCGGCGCTGCGCGGCTTCGGGGCGACGCTCAAGGGCCGCGAGCTCGAGATCTTCCGCGACCGCATCATCGCCGACGAGCCGGTGACGCTGCAGGACCTCGGCGATCGCTGGGGCGTCAGCCGCGAGCGGGCCCGCCAGCTGGAGAAGCGGATGATCCTGCGGCTGCGCGAGGCCCTGCAGGAGAAGCTGGGCAACTCCGTCCAGATCGCGCTGGGCCAGGAGTGAGGTCCGGGATGATGCGAAGGGGCGCGAAGTGAGCGAGCCGGTCCCGACGCCGGGCGTGCTGGTGCTGGTCGGTACGCCGCTCGGCAACCGCGGCGACCTGAGCCCGCGCGCGCGTGAGGCGATCGTCGGCGCCGACCTGCTGCTGTGCGAGGACACCCGCAGCCCGATCCGCCTGCTGGGCGAGGGCGTCACGCTGCCGCCCCGCATCAGCTGCTTCGTCGCCAATGAGAACGAGCGCATCGCGCTGCTGCTCGAGCACCTCGGCCGCGGCGCGCGGGTCGCCTACGTCTCAGAGGCCGGCCTGCCGGTGTGGAGCGACCCGGGCCTGCGCCTGGTTCAGGCCGCGGTGGCGGCGGGCTTCGAGGTCGACGTGGTGCCCGGGCCGACGGCTGCTGCGGTGGCCCTGTGCCTGAGCGGCCTGCCGGCCGAGGATGTGCGGTTCCTGGGCTTCTTGCCGCGCTCGGGGCCCGACCGGTCGGCGCGTATGACCGAGCTCGCGCGCGAGCCGGCGACGGTGTTGATGTACGAGGCGGGCAACCGGACGCCGGCGTTGTTGCGCGACCTGGCGGCGGCGCTGCCGGACGCGGCGACCCGCAGGGTGGTGGTGGGGCGCGAGCTGACGAAGCAGCACCAGGAGGTGCTACGCGGCACGGTCGCGGCGCTGGCAGCGGAGGTGAAGGAGGCGCTGCGCGGCGAGGTGACGGTGGTGCTCGAGGGCGCGGGGCGGGCGGAGCTGGTGGCGAGCGACCCGGTGCAAGCCGCGGCGCGCTCGGTGTGGGATCTGCTGTGGGACGCGGGGCTGCGGCCGCGCGAGAAGGCCAAGCAGATCGCCGCGCTCACCGGGCTCGAGCCGCGCGCGGTGTACGAGCAGATCTCTCGCGGTCGCGCGGCGTCGGATCCGGATCCGGACTGACGCCTCGCGGCCCGGTGGATGTGCCGATCTCTCGCGGTCGCGCGGCGTCGGATCCGGAGTGAGACCTCGCGGCTCGATGCGGTGGCTTAAACAGCCGCGCCGCCCACGAAGGAGCGGCGCGAGTGAGCGGACGAGGGTCTCGCTTTAGAAGGTCAGCAAGAACCGGAAGTAGCCGGTCACGTTGGTGACATCGCCGACGGCGTAGCGACGGCCGACGTTGTCGATCACGTCGCGGCGCACGGGGTTGACCTCGTTGCTGTTGGGCTCGACGAGGTTGGTGTCGCCGCCGAGGCTGGCCTTGCCGCGGGTGGCCGCCGAGATCCAGTGGCGCGTGTCGGTGCTGCCGTTCACGCCCAGCATCAACACCGCGTACTTGTTGAGCTGGAAGTTCAGGCCCAGGTTGAGCCCGAAGGTCGCGAAGTCCTGGATGTTGGTGATGCCGTTGAACTTCGTGCAGCCCGAACCCGCGGGGATGTAGTTCGGGTTGGTCGGGTCCTGCTTGGCCGCGTCGTTGATCTCGCGGACGTCGCCGGCATCACACTTCGCGACGCCCGGCTTGTTGCTGCCGACCAGCGCGGGGCTGTCGGCGAACAGCTCCCAGCCCTCGCTGTAGCCGCGGCCGTTGAACTTGAGCATCGCCAGACCGCGCAGCACGACCGAGACCTTCTGGCCCTTGGCCTTGCGCTCGAAGGGGACGATCTCGGTGCCGAAGGTGACGCCGACCTGCGACTGCGGGTTGACCCGGTCCTGCGCGCCGCCCAGGTTCTTGAACAGCGTGTTGCCGGACGGCAGCGCCTGATACCACCAGGCGCTGAAGAACGGGTCGAGGTAGCGATAGCGGCGCGACAGCGCGGTCCAGATGCCGAGCTCGTGCATGCCGCGACCGACCGTATGGTTGCCCTTCGGGTCCTCGTTCGAGATGTCGCGCGAGAAGGTCATCGGCTTGCCGACGGCGAAGCGACCCTCGAGCGCGATGACCCACTTCGGCATGTGCGAGAGGCGGTCCTGATTCAGGATCGCGTACTTGAGGCCGACGTGGATCTGGTCGACACCGCGACGGTTCGCGCCCTTGAACAGGGTCTGGTTGTCGGTGCCGCCGAAGTTGCCGTAGGGCTTGTCCGGGTTGGTCGCGTCGAAGCCGCCCTGCGGGACGATGTTGTCGCGGATCGTCGTGCTGTTGTTGGCCCGCCCGCCGCCTTGCTGGTCGGTGCAGGTCGCCGGGTCGTCGGGGTTGCGCATCCCGTCGTCGTACTTGCAGTCGCCAGCGCCCTGGTCGAACGAGTAGGTGCGCGTGTCCAGAGCGACGATCGGGATGTGCACGTAGACCGCGAGGTCCTTGTACAGGCCGATCTCCAGCGTGGGCGTCACGACGTGGCGCATCTGCTGGTAGAGCAAGTCGCGGACGACCTGGCTGTCCGGGTTGTTCTGGTCGCTCCATTCACGAAGGAGCGCGGCCTTCTTGAAATTGAAGTCGTAGCCAACCCCGAAGTGCAGGTCGAACTTGTTGTCCTTGTCGAAAGAGCTGGCAACGCGAGTGATTTCCGCTGCCTGCGCCGTCGCGCTAAGTCCGAAGTACAGGCCCAGTAGGGGCAGGAGGCCGCACAGTTTCCGCATAGGGAGCACCTCAGGGAGTCGGCCGACGATACCTGCGCAGGCTTGCCAGCGTCAACATTCCTGGACCTGCGAAGTCACCGCAAACTCGCCTTTCGGCAGGCGAATCCGCGTCGCTGAGGGGTCTGGCACCTCCGGGGCAGGGATCTCGGGGGGCGATCCGCGGGGCTAATCTCGCAGGCCAAACGGGGCGACTGCGAGGCCCGGCCGGGGGTCGGAGCGCGGGCGAGGCCCTTCGGGGCCGGCCCTGGCGCCTCCAGTTGGCCCCCCGGGATCGCAGTGGAAGCGCAAGTGGGGGCCCCAAGGAGAGGCTCCGGCACGCTCAGGCGTCAGTTTGGGCCGCGAGTCTCGCCAGGGACCGGAGCTTTGTTGGGCTCGTCGGCGGGGGTTTCGCGGAGGCCGAGCTCCTTCATCTTGGATTGCAGACTGCGGCGGCTGATGCCGAGGGCGCGGGCCGAGCGGGTGACGTTGCCGTCGGTCTTGGCGAGGGCCTCGCGGATCAGAGCCTCCTCGACGAGACGAGATCCTGCGCGCACGGCCTCCTTGAGATCTTGCCCGAGGCTCGAAAGCGGCAGGCGGATGTGGCGGGGATCCTCGCCCCCGGGGACCGAGACGAGGCGCGTGCTCGACTCGGCGGGTGAGGGGGCGGCGTGCGGGTCGCCGGCGTACGCGTCGGGCAGGTCGTCCTCGTCGACCCAGGGGCCCGAGGCGAACAGGACCATGCGCTCGACCAGGTTCTCCAGCTCGCGGATGTTGCCGGGCCAGGGGTAGCGCTCGAGCGCGGTCAGGGCCGCGGGCGTGAGGCCGAGGACGGCCTTGCCGAGGCGCTCGTTGCAGCGCGCGACGAAGTGGGCGACCAGGAAGGGGAGGTCCTCGATGCGCTCGCGCAGCGCGGGCAGGTGGATCGGGACGACGTTGAGTCGGTAATAGAGGTCTTCGCGGAACTGACCGTCCTTGATCAGGTCCTCGAGGTTGCGGTTGGTCGCGGCGATCAGGCGTACATGTACGCGCAAGGTCTTGACGCCGCCGACGCGCTCGAATTCCGACTCCTGAATGGCGCGCAGCAGCTTGACCTGGATCTCGCGCGGGATCTCGCTGACCTCGTCGAGGAACAGGGTGCCGCCGTCGGCGAGCTCGAAGCGGCCGGCGCGGCTCGACACGGCCCCGGTGAAGGCGCCGCGCTCGTGGCCGAACAGCTCGCTTTCGACCAGGCCGGCCGGGATCGCGGCGCAGTTGACCTTGATGAACGGCTGGTTGCGACGCGGCGAGCCGAGGTGCAACGCGCGGGCGACCAGCTCCTTGCCGGTGCCGCTCTCCGCGGTGATCAGCACGGTCGAGGGGCTGGCGGCGACGGTGCTGACGACCTCGCGGATCGCCTGCATCGCCGGCGAGCGGCCGACCATGCCGGCGTGGGTGCAGGGATCGACCAGCTCCTCGGCGGGCGGGGCCGTGGTCGCGGACGGGCCGGCGCGCTCGCGGGTGGCGATCGCCTTCTGGACGATCTGGTGGATCTGGTCGCGGTCGAAGGGCTTCTCCAGGTAGTCGAAGGCGCCGAGCTTCACGGCCTCGACCGCCGAGTCGACGCTGCCGTGCGCGGTCAGCAAGATCACCGGCAGGTTCGGCTCGTGCAAGGTCAGCGCGCGCAGCAGACCGATGCCGTCGAGGTTCGGCATGCGCAGGTCGGAGATCACGACGTCGAAGGTCCGCTGCGGGGCCGAGCGCACCCGCGCGAGCGCGGCGGCGCCGTCGACCTCGGCGTGGACCTCGTAGCCCTGCTGCCGCAGCAGCGCCCCGAGGACCTTGCGCAGGTTGGGTTCATCGTCGACGAGGAGGATGCGATGCTGGGACGGCTGGGTCGGCTGGGTCATGGATTCATGGCTGAGGGGCTGCAGCCCGCGGCTGGGGCTCGATCGGGAGGACGACGGTGAACTGGGCGCCGCCGCCCTCGGGGGCGCTGGCCTCGATGAGGCCGCGGTGATTCTCCACGATCCGCTGCGAGATGGGCAGGCCCATGCCGGTGCCGCCGATCTTGGTGGTGTGGAAGGGGACAAACAGGTTGGCGAGCGCCTGCGGGGTGAAGCCGGGGCCGCTGTCGCGCACGCTGAGGGTGACCGCGTCGCCGCTGGCGAGGCCGTGGCGGCGCACGCCGAGGGTGATCCACACCCGGCCGGGCGGCTGCTGGTCGGCGATCGCGTCGAGGGCGTTGCGCAGCAAGTTGAGCAGGACCTGGCGCAGCGCCTCGGCGTCGCCGCGCACGCGCGGGAGGCCGGGCGCGACGGTGACGGTGACGCGCTGGCGGTTGTCCTCGGCGAGCAGGCGCATGGTGGCGGCGACGACGTCGGCGAGCAGGACCGCGGACATCTCGCCGGAGAAGGGCCGCGAGTAGGAGAGGAACTGGGTGACGACGCGGTTGAGGCGCTCGACCTCCTCGATGATGACGCCGAGGAACTCGCGGGTGGTGGGGTCGGCGCCCTTCATGGCGGGCTCGACGACCTGGACGGCGCCCTTGATCGCGCCGAGCGGGTTGCGGATCTCGTGGGCGAGGCCGGCGGCCATTTGACCGAGCGCGGCGAGGCGGTCGCGCTCCTTGCGTTGCTCGTACACCTTCGAGTTCTCGATCATCACCGCCGCCTGGGCGACGACGCCGGCGAACAGCTCGACCTCCTCGCGGGAGAACGGCTCGAGCAGGCGCTCGTCCTCGACGAAGAGCACGCCGAGCAGCTCGAAGCTGGCGCGGCCGTCGTCGGCGGTGGTGCGTCCGAGGACCGGCAGCGCCAGGCTGGCGCCGATCTCGGCGAGGGTCTGGAGGCTCTCGTCGAGCTCGGCCTGCAGCTCGCTGCGGGCGCGCTCGCGCTGGCGCTGCAGCACGTCGCGCAGCTGCGGGCCCTGGCGCAGGCGCTCGAGCAGCGGGCGGCGGGTGGCGAGGTCGAGGCGGGCGAGGGTCGGCGAGCCGAGGTGGCCGCGCAGGGTCAGGGCGAGGCCCTGGCGGTCGACGAGGAAGAAGGCGGCGCGGGTGACCCGATTGGACTCGCGCAGGGAGTCCATGACGGCCTGGACCATCTCGTCGGGGTCGATGACATTGACGAGGCGCTGGCGCAGCGACACGAGGATGGCGCGCAGGGCGGAGCGCTCGCGAAATAGCCAGCCCTCGAGTCGGCGCTCGAGCTCGGTGCGCAGCGGGTCGACGATCATCAGCACCGCGAAGGATGCGAGCAGGGTGTTGAAGACCAGCAGCATGGGCTCGTCGGCGAAGCGCCAGGGGACCCACAGCAGCAGGGCGGCATAAACGGCGGTGACGGTGATGACGAGCAGCGTCATCACGGTGATGCGGCCGAGGATCTCCGGGAGGTCGAGCAAGCGCTCGCGCACCAGGGTCTGGGCCATGAAGTAGAGGTAGACGGCGGTGAAGGTCGCGCCGACCACGGGGATGCCCGGCTGGCCGAAGGCGAGCGCCAGCAAGCTGGCGTAGAACAGGTAGCGCAGGCGCGGGGCCGCGGCGGTGCCCTCCGCGGCCCGGGCCGCTCGCCACATCCGCATCGCCGCGTAGAACAGTCCGCCGATGACGTAGATCTGGATCATCGCCGAGACCACCAGCCAGGCGGGGTCCTCGGGGAGCGCCGGGAACACCAGCGCGAGCGCCTGGGCGACCAGCAGCAGCCCCAGAAGCGGCGCCTGGACCACATTCTTGGGCGGGGCCCCGGCGGCCGGGATGAAGCCGGAGAAGCAGCGGTCGGCGGTGTAGGGGAGGAACAGGGAGACGGTCTGGGCGACCCAGATCGAGAGCGGGAGGCCCGGGAAGCCGGCGAAGAAGCGGGCGAGGTGGAACAGGCCGAGGTTCAGGCAGAAGGCCGCGAACAGGCGAAACTGGTCGCGGGAGCGGTCGCGAAGGAACACGCTGATGCCGATGGCGATCGCCACGGCGGCCGCGAGCAGCGAGCTCAGGCTGGCGTAGAGGTTCGAGCCGGACACCGGCCCGGATGGTAGCCCGGTTCGCGGCGGGCGGGAGATCTCGCGGCCGGGCCGGGGTCGCGCGGGGGGCCCAAGTGCGGCCCAAGTGCGGCCCAAGTGCGGCTGATCGCATAGGCGGTGCGAGCGGCGCGCAGGTGGCCATGAGGAGATGGACGATGAAAGGGCGCGAGTGACCGGGTTTGTCGAGGTCTGGCGGGCGCGTGGACGACGTGGCATGCTGCCGGCCATGGCCGCCACGCCCATCGACAACGACGCCCGCGCACAGCAGCTCGCCCGGGCGATCGCCTCGGACATCCAGCTGTACAACAAGCAGAAGATCGAGGAGGCGCTGATCAACGACAACTTCTTCGAGGCGCTCGCCGAGGAGATCACCGAGGGTCGTGACCTGTTTCGCGGCCGCGTGACCCCGGAGCTGTTCCGTCGCAACTACTACGACCGGGCGATCGTCGACCGCGTGGTCAAGCCGATGGCCAGCCTCAAGACGCCGATCTGGTGAGCAGCGCCCTTCGCGTCGCGCTCGGACCCGAGGCGCTCGGTCTGCGCCTCGATGCTGCGCTGGTCGCCGCGCTCCAGCGGCAAGGACGAAGTTGCTCGCGCTCGCAGCTGGCGCGGGCCTTTGCGGCCGGACAGGTGCGCATCGGCGGTGTGCCGGCGACCAAGCCGGCGCGCACCGTCGACGCCGCCGTCGAGGTCGAGCTCGAGCTGAGCGAGCCCGAGCCGATGCAGGCGGTCGCCGAAGATCTGCCGCTGCGGATCGTGTATGAGGACGCGGAGCTGCTGGTGATCGACAAGCCGGCGGGCATGGTCGTGCACGCCGGTCCGGGGCACGAGCGCGGGACCCTCGTCAACGCGGTGCTGCACTACCTCGGGAAGCGGGCGGCGGAGCTGCCGGTGATGCGAGGCAACGACGCGACCCGGCCGGGCATCGTCCATCGCCTCGACCGCGACACCAGCGGGCTGATCGTCGTGGCGCGGACCGAACGGGCGCAGGAGGGTCTGGCGGCGATGTTTCGCGTGCACGACCTGAGGCGGCGCTACCTCGGGGTGGTGTGGGGCGTACCGGGCTTCACCAAGAAGACGCTGCGCACCAGGCACGGGCGCGACCCGGGCGACCGACGGCGCTTCTCGCCGCACGTCGACGAGGGCCGCGAGGCGGTGACGCACCTGCAGGTGCTGCGGCCGTTAAAGGACGCGGGGTTGCTCGAGTTTGCGCTCGAGACCGGCCGCACCCACCAGATCCGGATGCACTGCCGCATGCTCGGGCACCCGATCGTCGCCGACGCGATGTACGGTGGGATGGGCGGGCCGCCGTCGCGGCGGGCGCTCGCGGCGGAGCTCGGGCGGCACGCGCTGCATGCCGCGCGGCTCGGCTTTCGCCATCCGGTCAGCGGCGTCGAGCTCGACTTCGAGTCGCCGCTGCCGGCTGACCTCTTGCACCTGCTCGAGCAGCTGGGTGACCCCGGACAGGTGGCGTCGTGATCCAGCAGGCCTCGCGGTTTCCGGCGGGGCTCGTGCATGGCTTCACGGACCGGCTCGGCGGGGTCAGCGAGGGGCGGCATGCGACGCTCAACCTCGGGCGGCGCTGGGGCGACGATCCGATGGCGGTGGCGGAGAACTATCGGCGGGTCGCCGCGGCGGCCGGATTCGTGGGCGAAGATCTGCGACTGGCGCGTCAGGTCCACGGGACCACGTTGCTG
>NZ_JACCSO010000103.1 GCF_013812955.1 Nannocystis sp.
AGCCGCTGCCGAGCGCCAGGTAGAAGCCGACGATCGCCAGCGAGAGCCAGGCGACCTGTCTCTGCGGCCATGCGCTTTGGGGCATGTCCTTGGGGGCAGCTCGCAGCGCGTCGACGACGAGGCCCCAGGCCGCGAGGATCAGGACCGGGGCGAGGTAGAAGAGGCCGCGAAACCGGCCGAACAGCAGCTCGAGCGTGACCGCGGCCTTGGGGGCGTGGATGCCGTAGTTGATGCGCATGCCCTCGGCGAACTCGGCGAGGTAGACGAAGTCGTAGCCGGTCTTGAGCGGGTGGCCGAAGGCGGCGAGGTGGTAGGCGGCCAGGACCAGCGCGCAGGGCAGGCCGCCGAGCGCGGTCCAGGCGGCGAAGCGGGGCCCGCGAAGCCAGGCGATGAAGCCGAAGATCAGGGCGACGGGCACGGCCGCCGGGTACTCGCAGACGACGGCGAGGCCGAGGCACAGGCCGGTCAGCAGGGCGAGGCCGCGGCGCCTGGTGCTGTGCTCGCCGAGGATCGTGAGGGCCAGGCCGATCAGCAGCAGGTCGGCGCAGGGCTGATGACCGTAGAGGGCGGTGCTGTAGACGAAGGCCGGGGTGGCGAGGCCGTAGAGCAGGGCGAGCGCGAGGGCCGGGGCGCGCGAGCTCGCGGGGCCACGGCTGGCGCTCCACTGGCGGCGCGCGAGCAGGTAGAGCAGGGCGACGCCGGCGACCGCGAGCAGCGTGGTGCTCAGCAGGCGGCACAGGTAGAGGGCGGTGCGGTGGGCCTGGTTGTAGGCGAGGCGGTCGCCCGGGGCGCGGGCCTCGGCGTCGGGGATCTGGCCCGCGAGCTCGGCGCTGGGGTCGAGCGGGACCACGCGCACCTCGGGCAGGTCACCACCGGCGAGCCGGGTGCCGGCGTAAAACAGCGCGTAGGCCGGGAGCGCCAGCAGCGAGGCCCCCGGGGCCTTGTCGCTGTAGAAGTGGCCGTCGCGTTGGCTCTTGTCGCCGGTGCTGACGTGGTAGTCGTCGATGATCGGGCTGCCGTGCTCGACCAGGGCCCGGGTCAGGGCCAGGCGCGAGTTCTGGTTCCACGCCGGCGGACCGATGAAGTACGCGTAGGTGCACAGCAGCGCGAGCACCAGCGGACCGAGCACCGGCGCCTCGGCCCGCAGCTGCGCGCGCAGGCCGGGGCTGTCCGAATGGACAGGCTTGCTGTCCTCGGGGACAGGCACGGATGCACCGGGGTCTGTCGATGCTGCGGCCGCCGGTGCGGCTGCGGCGGGCTCGGCCGGCGTCACGGAGCGCTCAGAGCAGGCGAGGGTTGCCGTGGCTGACCTCACGGACGAGGCTGGCGAGCTCGCTCTGGGCGCGCTCGGCGGCGGTGGCCTCGGGGGTCTGGGCGAGGCGCTGGAGCAGCTGGTAGGCGGCGCTGTAGCGGCGTGCGGGGTCGCGGTCGAGGTTCTTGCGGACGATGTCGCCGAGCTTGGCGGACAGGCCGGCGAGGCGGCGGGAGGCGTGGGAGATGTCGAACTTGACGATCGCGTCCATCGTCTTGAGGTCGTCCTCGGCCTTGAAGCAGCGCTGGCCCTTGAGCATCTCCCACAGGACGACGGCCATGCCGAACAGGTCGGACTGGACGGAGGCGGGGGCGGTGCCGACGATCCGCTCCGGGGCCATGTAGGCGGTGGTGCCGGCCTGGGCCATGTCGTGTTCGCGGGGCAGCCATCCGGACAGGGCGGAGTTGTAGTCGGCGAGCAGGACGTTGCCGGTGCGCGAGAGCAGGACGTTGCTGGGGCTGAGGTCGCGATGGAGGACGCCGAGCTCGGCGAACTTGTTGGTCGCGGGGTCGAGGACCTCGAAGGTGTGGATGTGGTGCAAGACGTCGGCGAGCTGGCCCATCACGTAGACGGCGATCTCGCGTGACACGGCGCGGGGGGTGCCGCTGTCGTGGCCGAGCAGGGCCGCGAGGTCGCAGCCGTCGACGTAGTCCATGACCAGGAAGCGCACGCCATCCTTCAGCCCGTCGCCGTGGGCGGCCGGGATGCCGGGGTGGTTGAAGGCGGTGAGCAGCTTGATCTCGTGCTCGAACTGGGCGAGCAGGTGCGCGTGGTCGGAGCCGCTACCGGGCAGCAGGAGCTTGACCACGTAGGTCGGCGCGCCGGCCTCCGGGTCGTCCTCGTGACGCGCCAGGTACAGGCGGAAGCTCGCGCTGCGGGTGGCGAGAGGTCGGACCAAGCGATACGTGCCGAGACTCTGCAGCTCCATGGGCACCGCCAGTGTGCATGTCCGAGATCCCCCTGTCCATCGCCCAGTCGGACCCTGCTACAACAGGCCCCATGTCCGCCTCGCCCTCGCCTCCGGTCGTGGTCCTCGGCGCCGGCCTTGCCGGCCTGGCCGCGGCCTACCACCTGCGCAGGCCGGCGCTGCTGGTCGAGCGATGCGCCCAGGTCGGCGGCCACGCCCGTAGCCGGCGACAGGCTGGCTTCACCTTCGATGTCACCGGCCACTGGCTCCACCTGCGCGACCCCCAGACCCGGACCCTGGTCGAGGGGCTGTTCGCGCCGGGCGAGCTGGTCAGTGTGGCGCGGCGGACCCAGGTGTACAGCCATGGGGCGCTGCTCGCGTACCCGTTTCAGGCCAATCTCCACGGCCTGCCGCTGGAGGTCGTGCAGGAGTGCCTGGTCGGCTTCCTCGAGGCCCGCGAGCGGGCGGCGCGGGGCGAGCCGGCGGCGGCGACCTTCGAGGCGTTCGCGGAGGCTCGGTTCGGCCGCGGCATCGCGCGTCACTTCTTCGTGCCTTACAACAGCAAGCTGTGGGGCATGCACCCGAACCAGCTCACGGCGGAGTGGGTGTCGCGCTACATCCCGGTGCCGGACGCGGGGCAGGTGATCGGTGGGGCGATTGGTTTGCGGCAGGAGGGGCTCGGCTACAACGCGAGCTTTTTGTACCCGGCCGCGGGCGGCATCGACGCGCTGCCGCGGCGGCTGCAGGCGGCCTTGCCGGGCACGGTCGAGCAGCGGCTCGGCTGCGACGTCGAGGCGGTCGACCCGGCCCGGCGGCGGGTCAAGCTCACGGCGCTGCCCGACTGGCAGCCCTACGCCGCGCTGGTCTCGACGATCCCGCTGCCGGAGCTGATCTCGCGGATGGTCGATGCACCGGCCGAAGTGCTCGCGGCCGCGGCGGCCCTGCGCTGGGTCCGCTGGCGCTACCTCGACGTGGCGACCCGCACGCGCGTGCCGGCGGACTATCACTGGGTGTACGTGCCGGAGACCCGCTACCCGTTCTTTCGCGTCGGGGTCTACTCGAACGCGGTCGCCAGCATGGCCCCGGAGGGCTGCAGCAGCCTCTACGTCGAGCTCTCGGCGCGCGAGGGGCCGCTGGATCTGCCCGGGGTGCTGCGGGGACTGGTGGAGATCGGCGCGATCGCCTCGGTCGATGACGTGCTGTTCACAGCGGAGCGGCAGATCGAGTATGCCTACGTCGTGTTCGACGACGCCCACGCCGCGGCGACCCGCACGATCTTCGCCTGGCTCGACCGGGTCGGGGTGCACAGCTGCGGCCGCTACGGCGCGTGGGTCTACAACTCGATGGAGGACAGCATGATGCAGGGACGTGTGGCTGCGGCCTGGGCGGAGGGACAGGTCTCCGGGGACAGGTCCGCATGAGCGATGCCGCGCCGGAGATCAGCGTCGTCATCCCGATCTACAACGAGGAGGCGATCCTCGCCGAGAGCGTCGCGGAGCTGCTGCGCGGCTTCGCAGCCGCGGGCATCACCGCCTTCGAGATCGTGCTCGCGGAGAACGGCAGCCGCGACCGCACCCGCGAGGTCGCCGCGCGGCTGGCCAGCGAGCACCCAGAGGTGCGCACCTTCTCGTGCCCGACCCCGAACTACGGGGCGGCGCTGCGTCAGGGCATCGAGGGCGCGCGCGGGGAGCTGGTCATCTGCGAGGAGATCGACCTGTGCGACCTCGACTTTCACCGCCGCGCGCTCGCGCTGCTGCGCGCGGGTGAGGCGGACCTGGTGGTCGGCTCGAAGGCGATGCGTGGGGCCCACGACCGGCGACCGGCGGGGCGGCGGGCGGCGACGCGGGTTTATAACGGGATGCTGCGGCTGACGCTCGGCTTCACCGGCACGGACACGCACGGGCTCAAGGCGTTTCGGCGGTCGGCGCTGGCGCCGGTGGTCGGTCGCTGCATCGTCGGGCACGACGTCTTCGCGTCGGAGCTGGTGATCCGGGCCGAGCGTGAGGGGCTGCGGGTGCGGGAGATCCCCGTGGAGCTGGTGGAGAAGCGCGCGCCGTCGGTCCATCTTCTGCGCAGGGTGCCCAAGGTGCTGCACCATGTCCTGCGTCTGATGGCCGCTATCCACTTTGGGGTCGGACAGAGTACAGAGGAGTCATGAGCGAGCGCAGCACGATCGTCAGCGTCGACCTCGACGACCTCGCCTGCTACCACGCGATCCACGGGCTCGCGCCGCCGGATCCCGCGCACGCGGGGGTGGTGCTCGAGCGGTGCTTGCCACGCTTTCTCGCGTTGTTTGAAGAGCTCAACGTGCGCGCGACCTTCTTCGTGATCGGTCGCGACCTGCAGCGTGACCTCGCCGGGGGCGGACGCGGAGCGGCGCTGCTGCGCCAGGCCGTGGCCGCTGGGCACGAGCTCGGCAATCACAGCTTCTCGCACGCCTACGACCTGGTGCGCTGGACCCCGGAGGAGGTCTACGCCGACCTGCGGGCCTGCGACGTGCTGCTGCGCGGGCTCGGGGCGCGGCCGACCGGCTTTCGGGCGCCGGGCTACACCCACGATGCGATGCTGTTGCAGCAGGTCGCGGCCCTCGGTTATCGCTACGACTCGTCGCTGCTGCCCTCGCCGATCTACTACGCGGCGAAGCTGGCGATGATCGGGTGGATGACGATGCGCGGCGTGCCCTCGCAGTCGCTCGCGCGCGGCGGCTTATCCTTCCTTGGACCGACCCGGCCGCACTTCATGGCCGACTGCGGGCTGTGGGAGGTGCCGGTCAGCGTGTCGCCGGTGCTGCGCCTGCCGATGGTCGGGACCTTCGTGCTCGCCAGGCGCGCGCGGCTGCTGCGGCGCGAGGCCGAGAGCCGCCGCTACCTGCACCTCGAGCTGCATGGCCTCGACCTGGCCGACCGGGACGCGGATGGGTACGACCCGGCGCTGCGCAAGCGTCAGCCCGAGCTGCGCGAGCCGTTGTCTGACCGGCTCGAGCGGCTGCGGGCGCTGCTCACGGCGCGGGGGGCGGCGACTTCGATCGGCGGCGCGTTCGCGTCGTAGTGCTCTCGCGGCGCACGGCCATGGTGGCGAGGGCGTCGGCTTCTTCGTTGCCGCCCTGGCCGGCGTGGCCCTTGACCTTGAGCAGCTCGACGTCCGGGAGGGTCGTCATGCGATCTTTGATCGCGGTGATGAGCTCGAGGTTGGCCTTGGCCTTCCAGCCGCCGACGAGCACGCCGAGGCTCCAGCCGCTGTCGGTATAGAGGAGGACGTGGGCCTCCTGCTCCTCGGGCTTTAGCATCTCGAGGGCGCGAAGGATCGCGGTCAGCTCGGCGATGTTGTTGGTGCCCTCGCCGATGAACTCCGAGTGCTCGATGATGTCGCCGTCGGGGCGCTCGATGAACACGCCGATGCCGGCCGGACCGGGATTTCCGGAGCAGGCGCCGTCCGTATGGATGAGGATGGTCGCCGGCCCCGCGGCCTTGACCGGCTCCTCGCGCACGGCCTGGCTGGCGACCGCGGGCACGGGCGCGCCGCCGAAGGCGTCATCGGGGATGATCTCCCCGCCCTCGACCTCGATCAAATTGTCCGGAGCAGCCCGGTACGACTTGGTTGCGCCGAGGCGGTATCGCATCTCGACACGGCCGCGATGCACGATCGGTTTGCCGGTCGCCAAGACCCGGACAAACACTGTTTGATCCTTGAACTGGAAAGGTTTCCACGCCATCGTCGGACCTCGGTCGGGGGGCGCTCGCCCCGCTAGTGGGCGTGCATGCGTCGCCTGGAGTATCATGGATCGGGGTCAGCGACCGGCGAAAAGGCACGCATTAGGCGCGTTGCTGCCCCGGTTTTTTTGTTGCGGGCCGTAATTTCGGGTCGTATAAGGGCCCCGCTATGAAGCAGACGACTCTCGTGACCCTCGCCGCAACGGCACTCATTGGTCTTTCCGCGTGCAAGGGCGGTTCGGCCAGCACCGGCGGCAAGCTGATCCCCGAGCAGGCCACCATCATGGCCGGCATCGACGTGGCCGGTCTCATGAAGACCAAGAGCTACTCCGACAACAAGGCGATGCTCGAGAAGCAGCGCGAGTGGACCGAGGTTTCGGCTGCGGCCAAGGCCTGTAACCTCGACCCGGAGAAGGCGCTCAGCTCGGTTCTCCTCGGGACCGACGGCAAGGCCGGCTTCGCGGTGGTGATCACGGGCGAGGGCCTCGGCGACGAGAAGAACCTCAACTGCGTCGCCGACAAGGCCAAGGAGAAGAACGGCGGCAAGACGCCCTTCACCATCGCTGACGACGGCGGCAAGAAGGTCCTGCGCATGGACGGCGGCGACGGCACTGGCTACATCGTCGACGGCAAGACCGTGGTGTTCGCCAGCAAGTCCTGGGAAGCCGCCGTCAAGGAGCTGATCGACGGCAAGGGCAAGGCCGCGATCGACGGTCCGAACAAGGACCTGTTCGCGCGCGCCGACCAGAGCAAGCACATTTGGGCCGCCGGCCTGCTGCCCGCGGACGCCGCCGGCGCCGCCAAGGGCATGGGCGCCGACGCCAAGGACTTCTCGATCTCGCTCGACCTCGCGGACGGCATGTCCTTTGCGGCCGCTGTCGGCGTCGCCTCGGCCGACCAGGCCAAGGAGCTGAAGAAGAAGGCCGACGAGGGTCTGGCCGCGCTCAAGGGCCTGGCGCCGATGCTCGGGATCCCGGCCAAGGCCGTCGAGACCCTGAAGGTCGACACCAAGGACAACCAGATCACCGTCTCGGCCTCGATGAGCCAGGAGGACGTCAAGCAGCTCCAGGACAAGGCTGGCGCGATGATGGGCGGCATGGGTGGTATGGGCGGCCCGCCGCCGATGGAGATGGCGGCCCCGCCGGTCGAGGCTCCCCCGGCCGACCCGGCCGAGCCCGCCGCTC
Organism: Nannocystis sp.; assembly: GCF_013812955.1. Taxonomy (GTDB): domain Bacteria; phylum Myxococcota_A; class Polyangia; order Nannocystales; family Nannocystaceae; genus Nannocystis. The sequence continues at coordinate 7,114 of NZ_JACCSO010000103.1, forward strand.
CGGCCGACCCCGCCGCTCCGGCTGCTCCCGCCCCGTGAGCCCGAGCTCGGGCGCGCAAGGCACTTGCGAGCGCGAGCGGGATCCCGTAAAGGTGTGGCGGCTCGGTCTTCGGACCGGGCCGTTTGCTTTTTGTCCCTGTCCTGTCCTGCCCCGACCCCGGTCGCGGCCCCTCCGGCCAAATGGCCACAACCCCCTTGTAGCTGCCTCTGGCGGCCACCATCGAGGAGGAATCCATGTCCAAGCTCTCTCCCCTGCAAACCGTCAAGAAGCTCCACGGCACCAAGGACCAGCTCATCAGCAAGGTCCTCGAGATGTTCACCCCCGCCGAGGGTGAGTCCAAAGAGGAGTACGCCAAGCGCCTCAAGTACGTGGCCAACGCCAAGCTGCTGCGCCTCTCCGAGGTCGGCACCACCATCGCCAAGCTCGGCGGCGCCGCCACGCTCATCACCAAGATCGCCGAGTTCAAGGGCCAGGCCAAGGACAAGGACTTCGTCGCCAAGCTCGGCACCATGCCGCTGCCGCGCCTGCTCGAGACCTACCAGACCCTCGACCGCAAGGCCGCGAGGGCCGCGAAGGGTCCGAGGACCCCGAAGGCCGACAGGCCCGTGGTCAAGGCCGTGAAGGCCGCCGTCGCCGCCGTCAAGGCCGCCGTCTCCGGCAAGCCGGCGAAGAAGGCCGGGAAGCCGGCCAAGAAGCGCTGAGCTGCCGGGTCGCCAGACCCGAGGATGGCGCCGTAACTTGTCTCTCGGGACAGGTTGCGGCGCTCGCCGTTTAAGCCGGGCCGACGGATTCCGGGCGGGGGTGTCGCCCCGGCGAACGAGCGCACGACTCGAGTCGCGGTCCTATTAAGGTGATAAAAATACAGGACATTTAAACCGTGTCTGTAGTTTCTATTCTCGTTTGTCGGTCAAGGCCGCAACAAGTTGGGGGTGCTCTCGACGCGGGGGCGCGCGATGTCCAGGCTCCTCACCAGCCCCGACCGTGACGCCCGGAGCCGTCTCCGCGACACGCTGCGGCGCGCCACGGATTACCTCCCGGTCCAGGCGCCGCTCGAGGTGTTTGTGCATCACAACCCGCTGCACGCGTTCCAGCACCTGCCGTTTCACGAGGGGGTCGCGGCGGCGCAGGACCGGCTGCGGGCGCGGGGTTACCTGCCGGAGGCGAGGTACCGGGAGGCGCTGGCGCGGGGGCGGATCACCGAGGCGGACCTCGAGGCGGTGCTGTCCGAGACCGCTTACTCGACGCGGCCGCTGGTGCCGGGGTTCCCGAGCGAGATGACGCTGGCGCGGCTGGTGACGCGGCACAGCATCGCCGCGGAGACGCCCGCGGACCTGCACTGGCAGGTGGTGGAGAAGCAGTCGACGACGCGATTCGCGGCCGAGGTGCCGACGGCCGCGCGCCGGGCGATCGTGGTGGCGACGGACGCCTGGCTGGCGCCGATGCTGGCCGGGGTCGGGGGCGAGGGCTCGGAGCTGATCCGCCTGGCGGACCTGGCCCGGGCGCCGGGCAAGGCGATCGATGCCGGCCTGGCGCGTCTGATCGTCGGCCAGCCGGAGTTTCGTACGCCGATGGCCGAGCTCGGCGCGCTGCTCGGGGCGCGCGCCCGGCCCGAGGCCTTCGCGGCCCGGCACGAGGCGGTCGCGGTGCGCTCGCTGTGGACCGCCTGCGTCGACGCCTGCCAGCACCTCGAGGGCGCGCCGCACGGCCGCGCGGCGGCGCCGGAGTTTCACCGCGAGCTGCTGCTGGCGGGCAGCAACGAGGACGCCAACGACCTCGTGCACACCACGCTGATCCCGGTGTGCGCGGCGTTCCTGGACCGCGGGCAGTCGCACTGGTCGATGCCGGGGCGCGAGCAGGGGTTCTTTCGCGCGTGGCGCAGCGTGATGCTGGCCGGGTACTCGGTGCGGCCGGGCTGGCTGCGGGGCCTGCGGCAGCGGCTGCAGGCGTGGGAGCAGCAGGGCCTCGAGGCCGAGGCGGTGGTGCTGTCGCTGCTCGAGGAGCTCGGGGTCGGCCTCGACGAGCAGGACCTGTTCCTCGAGCGCACGCTGCTGCAGCTGCCGGGCTGGGCCGGGATGTTCGCGCGCCTCGAGGCCGCACCGGGGCCGCTCGGGCGCTCGCGGCCGCTGGCGAGTCTGGTGGATTTCCTGGCGGTGCGCCTGACCCTCGACGTGTTCGCGTTCAAGGACATCGCGGCGCGCCTGGGCCACCGCGGTCCGGTGGCGATGGTGCCGGCGCTGTGCGCCCGGCTGCCACGGATCGCACCCCCGCGGCTGCGCGGTCCGCACGACACGGCGTGGCCGCTGTTCTTGCTGGCGCAGCACGCCGGGGTCGGCGCGCCGGCGATCCGCCGGGCGGTGCGGGCCGACATCGACGTGGTGATCGGGCTGCTCGATCGCCTGGGCGACACCGCCCGCCAGCAGCTGTGGCACGAGGCCTATGAGCGGCGCTATCGCATCGAGCTGCTCGACGCGGTGGCGGCGAACCGCGAGCACGAGCGGGTGGCGAGGACCGGCGCGCCGCGCTTTCAGGTGATGTTCTGCATCGACGACCGCTTCGAGTCGGCGCGTCGCCACCTCGAGGAGCTGTCGAGCGAGGTCGAGACCTTCGGGGTCGCGGGCTTCTTCAACCTGGCGATCGCGTACCGGGGGATCGACGACCCGAGCACCTTCCCGCTGTGTCCGGTGGTCGTCACGCCGCAGCACCGCATCGACGAGGAGCCGCTCTCTCAGCAGTGGTCGGTCGCCGAGCTGCGCCGGCAGCGGCTGCGTGAGTGGGGCCGGGCGTCCAATCTCTTCGGTCGGGCCTCGCGCTCGCTGCTGCTCGGGCTGTTCGTCAGCATCGCGTCGGGGGCGGCGGCCCTGCTCCCGCTGCTGGTCGGCGTGTTCGCGCCGCAGCTGGCCGGGCGCTTGCGCAAGGCGATCCGGCGGCGCCTGCTGCCGGAGCCGAAGACGCGCCTGACCGCGGCGCGCATCGGCTCCGCCGACATGCCGGCCAGCGCGCTGCACACCGGCTTCTCGCTCGACGAGAAGGCGCTGCGGGTCGGTAACCTGCTCGAGGACATCGGCCTGACGCGAAACTTCGCGCGGGTGGTGGCGGTGCTCGGCCACGACTCCGCGAGCCTCAACAACCCGTACTTCCCGGCCTACTCGTGCGGGGCCTGCGGCGGACGCAGCGGCGGACCGAACGCGCGCCTGTTCGCGCGCATGGCCAACCGCCCCGAGGTGCGCGAGCGACTGGCCGCGCGCGGCATCGTCGTGCCGGCCGAGACGGTGTTCGTCGGCGGGGTCTACGACACCTGCAACGACAGCGTGCGGCTGTTCGACGTCGAGGGGTTGCCGGCCGAGGCCCAGGCCGAGCTGCCGGCGCTGCAGCGGCTGCTGGCGGCGACCGGCCAGCACAACGCGCACGAGCGCTGTCGTCGGTTCCAGGCGGCGCCGGCGTGGCTGAGCTACCGGACCGCGCTGCGCCACGTCGAGGTCCGGGCGCTGGACCTGAGCCAGGCGCGGCCGGAGCTGGGGCACGCGACCAACGCGGCGTGCATCGTCGGCCGGCGGGCGCTGTCGCACGGGTTGTTCCTCGACCGGCGGGCGTTTTTGGTCTCGTACGACCCGAAGATCGACGCGGAGGGCGAGGTGCTCGCGCGCATCCTCGGGGCGGTGGGACCGGTCGGCGCGGGCATCAACCTCGAGTACTTCTTCTCGACGGTGGACGTCGAGCGGCTGGGCGCGGGGTCGAAGCTGCCGCACAACGTCACGGGCCTGTTCGGGGTGATGAACGGGGCGTCGAGCGACCTGCGCACCGGGCTGCCGACGCAGATGACGGAGATCCACGAGCCGGTGCGCCTGCACCTGGTCGTCGAGTCGACGCCGGAGATCCTGGCGGCGATCTGCGAGCGGCGACCGGCGATCGCCGAGCTGGTGTTCAACGAGTGGCTGCGGCTCGCCGCGGTCGATCCGGACACCGGCCAGATCTTCACCTTCGACGCGCGCTCGGGCTTTCGCCCGTATACGCCGGCGAACCCGACCCTGCCGACCGTGACCCGCTCGCGCGACTGGTACAGCGGACACGACGACTTCCTGCCGCCCGCGCGGGTCGGCGCGCCGCCGCTCGTCGACCCGAAGGCCCGCCATGCCTCCTGAGCTCTGGCTCGCCCGCTTCGTCGCCCTGACGCCGGTGTGGCCGGCGATCGGCGCGGTGGTGATCGCCCTGCTGCTGATCCCGAGCGGTCGGCCCTCCGAGCGCGCCGTGGCGAACATCGCCCGCTGCGCGCTGTGGCTCGGCTTCCTCGGGGCGCTCGGCGGCGTGGCGCTGCGCCTGCTCGGCGGTCCGAGCGACGTGCGGCTCGGCTTCTGGTACGAGGCCTTCGAGTACAACTTCCCGCTGGTGCTGCTGCTCGACGGGCTGTCGGCGTCGGTGTCGCTGCTGGTCGCGGTGCTGCTGCTGGCGACCTGCAAGTTCTCGGTCAACTACCTGCACCGCGAGCCGGGCTACCTGCGCTTCTTCTTGCTGATGCTGCTGTTCGGCGCGGGCATGCAGCTGCTGGTGCTGGCGGGCAGCGTCGAGCTGCTGTTCATCGGCTGGGAGCTGGTCGGCATGACCTCGATCCTGCTGGTCGCGTTCTTCCACGAGCGCGCCGGCCCGGTCCAGGCGGCGATCCGCGTGCTCGTCACCTACAGGATCTGCGACATCGGCCTGCTGCTCGGCGGGGTGTGGCTGCACCACTGGCTGCACACCTCGGTGTGGGTCGACGTGTTCGCGCAGGCGGAGGTGCACGCGGACCCGCTGCCGGCCCTCGCGGTCGCGCTGTCGCTGGTGTTCGCGGCGATGGGCAAGTCGGCCCAGTTCCCGGTCGGCGGCTGGCTGCCGCGCGCGATGGAGGGACCCACCGCCTCGAGCGCGGTGTTCTACGGGAGCCTGTCGGTGCACGCGGGCGTGTACCTGCTGCTGCGCGCCGCGCCGCTGATCGAGCACTCGCCGATCGCCCGCGGGGCCCTGGTGGCGATCGGCGCGGTCACGGCGGTGATGGCGACGCTGAGCAGCCAGGTCAGCGCGGACGCCAAGTCTGCGGTGGCCTACGCGACCGCGAGCCAGGTCGGCCTGATGTTCGTCACCTGCGGGCTCGGCTTCTATACCCTGGCGACGGTGCACCTGATCGCCCACGCGACGCTGCGCTACTATCAGTTCCTGCGCACGCCCTCGGCGCTGCAGGACGCGCTGGCCCGGCGGGCGGCCTTGGGGCGCACCGAGCAGGACGAGGCGGCGGCGCTGTGGGAGGGGGTCGCGCTGCGACGTCGTCGCATCTTCTATCGCCTGGCGATCGAGCGCTTCGCGGTGGAGACCGCGCTGGACCGCTGGCTGACGCGGCCGATCATGGGCCTGTCGCGCTGGCTCGACCGGCTCGAGAATCGGTTCCTGGCGCTGCACGACCGGCCGGTGCCGCTGGCGCGACCGAAGCCGTTGCCGGGGCCGAAGGTCGAACCGCAGGGCGAGGTGAAGCCGTGAGCGCGTTCGTGTCGGGGCTGGTGCTGCTGCTGTGGCTGCTGCCGTTGCTGGCGGCGGGGGTGGTGCAGGGCCTGCTGCACGATCCCCGGCATCAGCGCAGCTTTGCGATCGCGGCGGCGTGGCTGGTGTTCGCGGCGGCGCTGGTGTTGCTGGTGATCAACGGCTCGGACGACGCGTTCGCGCGCGACGACGTCGAGCTCGGCCCGGTGTTCCTGTCGCTGCACTACCACATGGCGGTCGACGGCCTGAACGCGCTGCTGCTGCCGATGACCGCGGCGGTGGCCCTGGCCGCGCTGCTGTCGGCGCCGCGCTCCGACCTCCGCGGCGACACCACGGCGCGCATCCTCGTGGTCGAGGGCGCGCTGCTCGGCAGCCTGCTGTCCTTCGACGCCGCGCTGCTGTCGCTGTTCTGGATCGCGTCGATGGTGCCGCTGTGGCAAGACACGCGGCGCAGTGGTTCACGGCCGCTGCACGTGATCTTGACGCTCGCGCTCGGGGCGACGATCGCCGCGCTGCTGGCCGCCCTGGTGCTGCTCGCGCAGCATGGCGTGGCGCAGGGCCTGCGCGCCCCGCTCGACTTGCTGGCGATCTCCCGCGCGAGCGTCAGCCCGCCGGCCGCGGTCGGTTGGTTGTTCTTGTTCGTGGGGCTGCTGCGCATGGGCATCATCCCGCTGCACCTGTGGCTGACGGCGGCGGCCTCGCGCGCGCCCGGCTACTCGGCGATGCTCGCGGTGCTCACGCCGCTCGGCTCGTTCGCGCTGGCGCGGATCGTGATGCCGCTGTTCCCGCACGTGTGCGAGCAGGCCTCGTCGCCGCTGGTGATCCTCGGCGCGGTGACGGCGGTCTACGGGGCCCTGCTCGCGGTCGGCCAGTACGACCTGCGCCGCGTGCTCGCCTACTTCTGGGTCAGCCAGATGGGCCTGGTGCTGGCCAGCCTGGCGGCGCTGAACGCCCCGAGCGTCGCCGGGGCGCTGATGCAGGCGATGTCCTCGGTGGTCGAGGTCGGCGGGCTGATGTTGATCGCGCTCGAGGTCGAGGCCCGCGCGGGCACGACCGACATGCGCCTGCTCGGCGGGCTGGTGCATCGCGCCCCGCGCATGGCGACCGGATTCTTTCTGCTGTCGGCGGCGGCGGTCGGCTTCCCGGGCACGATCTCGTTCGTGGCCGAGGACCTGGCGATCCAGGGGCTGCTGCGCCAGCACGAGATCGTCGCCGGGGTGCTGCTCATCGTCACCGCGGTCAACGGCATCACCCTTTTTAAAGCGTTCAAGCAGACCTTCCTCGGCCCGCCCTCGCCGCACGCGGAGCACCTGCGGTCCTTCGAGGACCTGCGCGGCTGGGAGCACCTGGTGGCGGTGGCGATGATGGGCACGCTGCTGGTCGGCGGGGTCATGCCCGAGCCGCTGCTCGCGGTCCGTACGGGCGTCGTCGACGCGCTCAGGCGCATCGAGCTGCCCGACCTGCCGTGAGCGTCGAGCGGGTCACGGAACGGTGGCGAGGAACTTCTGGGCGGATGCCTGGAACTTCTCGGGGTCGCGGATCGGGGTCGAGCAGGCGGTGTCGGTGCACAGGTATACGGCGGGCGCGCCGATGTCGGGGTAGCGTTGCCCCGGTGCGCTGATGCTGATCAGCGCGCGCGGCTCGTCGAGGCGCAGCGCGGCGCGGTGCAACGTGACAGTGCGCGGGTCGCCGAGGTCGCCGACGATGGTGACGTCGACCGGGGTCAGGGTCGCCTCGGCGAGCGCGAGCGCGTACTGCCCGAGCATGCGGCCCTGCTCGGCGAGCAGTGACGGGTCGGAGACGGCCCGCAGCGCGCGCATGGCAGTGGCGGCGTCGGTCGGCGGTGTGCCGAGGTGGTCGGTCTGGCGGTGGAGCTCGAGCAGGAAGCGCGCGGCGAGCCCGTTCTCCTCGATCGGCTTGCGGCGCTCGGCGAACACGCCGACCGCTTCAGGGTCGCGGGTGTGGGCGAAGAAGCCGCCGTGCTCGCGGTCCTCGAGCTCGCTGCGCATGAATTCGGCGAGTGTCTGCGCGTGCGCGAGCCAGCGGGCATCGCCGGTGACGCGGTGCAGCGCGAGCAGGCCGCGACCGACCGCGGCCTGATCGCGCAGGTGGAGCAGGCCCGCGTCGCCGGCGGCGTGGGTGAAGCCGCCGGCCGGGGTGCGATGCTGCGCGAGCAGGCGCTCACCGGCCGCGAGGGCGGCTTGCAGCGAGAGACCATCGGGGGCTGCGTCGGAGCCGGGCACGGCGGCGTACAGCAGGCACAGCGCGGCGATGATGCAGCCGTTGAGGTCGGCGTAGATCGCGGTGTCGATGCGAGGGATGCCGAGCGCGCGACGGCCGGCGTCGTCGAGAGCGTAGTAGTCGGCGCCGAGGATCGGTGGCTGGCCGGGGCGCTGCAGGTCGGCGTCCTGGCTGGTGTAGAAGCCGCCCGCGGGGTCCTGCATCGGGCCGAGCAGGTAGCCGCGCTGCAAGTGGGCAGCCTGCTGCCAGCGGGCATCGCCGGTGCGACGGTAGGCGAGCGCGAGGGCCTCGAGCGCGCCGGCCTGGATCGCGCCGATCTTCTCGAAGTGCGGCTGGTCCCACACGCCGGCGACCGAGTACTGATACATGCCGCCCCACACCGGGTCGAGCAGGCGCAGCTCGTTATCAAGAGTGGTGAGCGCGCGCGCCTGCCAGATGGCCTCGCCGAACACGCGCGCGCGCAGCAGGGCGAGCTCGTCGAGCGCGGCGAGCGGGTACTTTTGTTTGCGACCCCAGCCGCCCTGCTTCTCGTCGTAGAAGCGGTCGAGCTGGGCCTCGGCGGCCTGGCGAAGGGCGACGAGGTCGGCGTCGCGGGCGACGGGCGCGGGCGCGGCCTTGCGGCCCTCGAGGGTGCCGGCGCGCTGGTCGGCGACGAGCTCGCGCAGCAGCGCGACGAAGGACTCGGGGTCCTGGTAGCCGCGCAGCTCGAGCACGGGGCGGGCGTCGCTGGTGAGCACGGCGGTGGCGGGCCAGCCCCAGTCGGCGTAGCGCTCGGCGAGGTCGGGGCGGGCGTCGGCGTCGACGCGGATGGTCATGAAGTGGTCACGCAGGAGCGCGGCGACCTCGGGGTCGGCGTAGGTCTCGTGGTCCATGACGTGGCACCAGTGACACCAGCTGGCCGCGACGTTGACGAGCAAGATCTTGCGCTCGCGGGCGGCGGTGGCGAAGCTTTCAGAGGTCCAGGTGTGCCAGGTGAATCCGGCGACGTCGGCGGAGGCGGGGGCGGGGCTCGCGGGCCTGGTGGCGCAGGCCGGGGCGGCGGCGGCGAGGAGCAGCGCGAGCAGGCGCGGGAGGGACATGGGGGCGGTACGATGGGGCGAGCCGCGGCGATCGGGCTCTGTTAAAAAGGTGAAGATGGCCCCGGGGACAGGTTGATCGAGGCGCGGGATCGGCCGGGAGAAGGTGTCTCTTGAGGCAGGTTGATCGAGGCGCGGGATCGGCCGGGCGGGTCGAATGTAGATGTCTCTCGAGGCAGGTCGTCGTGGGCGCGGGATCAGACGCCGGGCGCTGGCGGTGGCGCGACCGGGACGCTCTCGCCGGGTGGAGGCGGGGCCGGGGCCGGGGCGGATGGCTCGGCGGTCGCGGGCTGCTCGGTGACCACCGGTGGCTCGGTGGGCACCGGGGCGGCGGTGGGCGGCGGTTCGGCCGGGGCGGCGTAGGGCGCGGGCGCAGGGGCAGGGTAGGGCTCTGGCGCGGGCTCGGGGGCGTAGTAGGCCGGGTCTGGCGGCGGGGTCGGGTTGCGCTTGCGGCCGACGCCGAAGCCGAACACGAGGCCGCCCTGGACGCCCCATCGCACGCCGCAGCCGTTGAAGATGATGGCGTCTTCGCCGCTGCCGAAGCGGTAGGCGTCCTCGCAGCGCTCGGCGGGGAAGCGCATCGAGAAGTTGATGCCGAGGCTGAGGGCGACCATGCGGCCGAGGCCGATCAGCACGCCGGGTCCGGCGTTCCACTCGCCGACGACGCCGCGCTTGTGGTTGAGGAAGACCGGACCGACGCCGGCGCCGATGTACGGGGAGAAGCGGTAGCTGCGGTAGAGGACGAGGGTCATGCCGGGGATGACGCTGAACTCGTTGGTGGGGATCTGCTTCTCGATGCCGGGGAAGTCGCGCTTCAAGCTCGGCGGCAGAAAGGTCGTGAAGTTGCGCAGCGTCAGGCCGAAGCCGAGGTTGTTGACCACGAAGTAGCTGAGGCCGCCAGCGACCAACAGGCTGCCGCCGCCGTTTCTGCTGAAGCCGCCGCCGAGGCCGAAGCTCGGCATCAAGGTGCCGCGCACCCACGGCTTGTCATCGGGCTCGGGCGAAAAAGGGCGCGCCGCCGCGGTCGCGGGCAAGGTGAGCGTGGTCAGGAGCGAGAGGGCGAGGGGCAGGGCGCGGCGCACGGGGACCTCCGTTCGGCCTCCGCAGTGTCGCACGCTTGGCGCGCGACACGGCAACTTGGGGGAGGACTGGAATGAGGTTGTCCCGCCGCGACAGGTCGGCAAGTCATGCCAGGGCCGTGAGACCGCCGAGACCGGGTCACGGGCCCCAGCGAGGGCCATGCTGTGGCTCCTGGGCTCGGTGAACTGCCTGGCGTCGTCACCCTGGTGCGAAGCGGCGGGGTGACGTGGCGCGCGGCTATCGCCGTGACTCGGCAAAGCCGCGCCTCCGGGTTATTAGACCGGGTCATGCTCACACGCCTCGAGGTCGACGGGTTCAAGTCCCTCCGCGACTTCTCGATCGAGCTCGAGCCGCTGACGGTGCTGCTCGGTCCGAACGACGCCGGCAAGTCGAACATCCTCGAGGCGCTGGCGTTGAGCTCGCGCCTCGCCGTGCGTTCTCCCGAGGATGCTCTCAAGCAGGGGCGAGGTCGGGCGCTCGATCAGTTTCGGCGCGAGGGCTCGCAAATTGCTTCGGCGATCGCGCTCAACCTCGAGACGCTCGAGCCGGACGAAGATGATGACGACAGAAGGTGGGTCGTACGCATGCGCCAAGAGCTGAGGATCGAGCGTATGGCTCGCGGCACAGCTTCCGAGCGTGTGGATCTCCGCACCAAAAGACATGAGATCGCGCGAGCCGGGGACGGATGGTTGAGCGCACACGCTGTATGGGACCCTCTCGTGCTCGACGTGCTCGACGTGCCCGGCGGAGCGGACCATGGGGACTGTGCACCCCTAACCCCGTACGTTGAGCTATATGGATTGCACTTGCCTGATGCGAGCGAGTGCCGTGAACCGGGACAGCTGGCCGCGGATGCGAGCGACCTCCCGAGCGTGCTCGCCTGGCAGCCGGATATCGTGCTGGCGGAGATCCGCGCGCAGCTCGCGGCCCTGATCCCCGGCATCGCCGATTTCGCGATCATCGAACAGGAAGAGCAGTACCACCTCGAGTTTCGTGCGCGCGACGGTGCAACGGTCCCGGCGCGTCTGGCTTCGCATGGCACGTTGCGCATGCTCGCGCTGCTGACCGCCGTGCTGGCGCGTCGAAGTTGCATCTGGGACTCCATCATCTGCATGGAGGAGCCCGAGGACGGGATCGACCCTGGCCGCCTCCGTCGGTTGATCGATCTCCTGCGTGATGTGACCCGGCCTGACCCATGGATCGCCGGCGAGGCGGGACGTCCGGCTCCGCAGATCTTGATCACCACGCACTCGCCCGTGTTCCTGGCCGCGCTGCGACAGCAACCCGATGCGCTGCGCTACATCAACACAGTGGTGCGCGATGGGCAAAGGCTCACGTGGGCGCGACGGGTGGGTGAGCCGTCCCGGGCCGAACGCAGCACGACGATCGGCATCGGCGAGATCGATGCAATCTTGCACAGTGAGGACATTCCGTGAGCGATGCGCTCGCTGCTCCGAGCGCCTGACGGTCACTCGGCGGGATGTAGCTTCTCGTACACGTCGCGGTGGAACAGGGCGTGGGGGTCGAGGCGCTGTTTGACGGCGGTGTAGTTGTCCTGGTTGTAGATCTCGAAGAAGCGGCGGCGGGTGTAGTGGTTGCGGGAGATCAGGGTCTTGACGCCGTCGCAGGCGAAGGTCTCGGCCTCGAAGACCGCGGACCAGTCGCGTTCGGCCTCGTCGTTGGGCATGCCGTAGATCGCGCAGTCGATGAGCAGGGAGTCGGCCAAACGCTGGGCGTGCTCGGTGGCGAGCCAGGGGTAGACGACCGGCAGGCGGTAGGGGATGACCCACAGCGGGAAGAACCGGGGCTCGCGCGCGTACCAGCGGTAGAAGTCGGAGAAGCGGCGGTCGGGGATGAAGAGGTCGACGACGACGTCGGGGCGGCGCTGGAGCTGGCGGATCACCGGGGACAGGCGCTGCGACCAGCGGATCAGGTTGGTCGAGCCGAGCACGTACTTGCCGAGCAGGCGGCGCACCAGCGGGTGCTCGAGGCCGGGGACCGTGCGCGTCAACCAGTGACACTCGGTGTCGTAGCGAAACAGGTAGTCCTCGGTGGTGAGGTAGTCGAGCGCGCGGTGGCGGGTGCTCTTGTAAAAGATGTCCTCGCGGCGGTAGTCGCTGACATAGGGGGCCCTGGCGACGTACTCGCCGAGGCACAGGGTCAGGTGGTCGGGGGCGTGGATGATGCCGTCGATGAAGTCGACGTCGCCGGCGTCGCAGCGGGCGCGCAGGGCCGCGTGGAACTCGGGGAAGCTGCGGTGCCGGATGTAGCGCATGCGCACGAACGGCATCGCGGGCGCCAGGCGGAAGCTGAGCCGGGTGATGACGCCGAGGGTCCCGTAGGAGCCGTGGATCATGTGAAACGCGGCGGGGTCGTGCTCGGGCGAGAGCACCAGCAGCTCGCCCTTGCCGGTGATCAGCTCGATCTCCTCGACGCTGTCGAAGAAGCCGCCGTGGCGAAACGAGGTCGACTCGACGGAGCAGCCGGCGACGGCTCCGCCGAGGGTGATGCCCTCGAGCTCGGGCACGACGGTGGGCACGAGGCCGTGCGGGAGGGTGGCGCGCACGAGGTCGCGGAAGCGCACGCCGGGCTCGGCGATGCAGCGCCGGCGCTCGGGGTCGATCTCGAGCACGTGGCACAGCGCCGAGGTGTCGAGCTTGCGGCTGCGAAAGCGCGCGTCGCAGGGGCGCGGCACGAAGTGGTGCACGCCGCCCTTGTCGATGTGGGCGGTCTGGCCGGTGACGGCGAGCTCGCGGACCCGCTGCACGATGGTCTCGACGCGCTCGTCGTGGTTCGGGAGGTTCACCCCCGCGTGTCTATCAGCGGTTCGCGGGCGCGCCGTAGCGGCTGGTCAGGGGAACATCGTCGAGGGTCAAGACCTCGGCTGGCGCGACAGTGTCGAGGGCGCTCCAGATCTGCAGCTCGTGAGTCCGCATATGGCGCTCATGAAAGAGCAGGGCCTCGCGGGCCCGGGTCGGAGGCGCGGGAACGCTCCCGGCCGGCCAGCGGCCCTCGCGTTGGTACTGCAAACGGGCCAGCTCGTGCAGGTCGTGGAGGTAGATCGGCGCGCCGGGTCGCGAGGGGTCGAGCAGTGAGGGCGGCACGGCGTGGCCCCAAAAGCCGCGCAGCAGCCCGAGGTCGGCGGCGCCGCGGGGCCCACCGACCAGCGGGGCGTACTGCGAGAGGCCGTATGGGTGGCCGTCGACGGTGCTCCACAGGCCGGGCACGAGCACGAGCAGCAGCACGAGGGCCGGGGCGTGGCGCCAGCGGCCCGGCCGGCGCACGGCCCGGGCCAGCGCGACCCAGGCGGAGGCGGCGGCGAGCGCGAAGAAGGGATAGGCGGTCAGCCAGTGCTTGGTGCCGCCGAAGATCGGGATCGTCGGGAGGGCGATCAGGGCCAGCGGGAATCCGGCGAACAGGGCCCACAGCAGGCCGTCGCGGCGGTCGCGGCCGGCGAGCGGGGCGCTCCAGCTCGGACTGGCGCTCGGGACAGGTTCGGATGGGGTGGCTTTTGGGACAGGTGAGGGGCGGAGGTCGCGGCGCAGGCCGAGGGCGAGGCCGAGCAGCGCCAGCAGCAGCGCGCCGCTCGGGACGGTGGCCCAGGTCAGCACCAGCGGGTACGAGATCGGGAGCGGCGGGCGGTTGTAATTGAGGCCGAGGAATTCGGTGTTGTAGTAGGCGTGGAAGCGGTGAAATTCGACGTACTCGAGCACGCGGCCGAGCGGGTCGGACCATAACCACGGCCACAGAGCGACGACGGTCAGCGGGGCGAGCACGGCCATCGCCAAGAACGGGAGCGGGAGCCACTGGCCGGCTGTCGGGCGCCGGCGGGCGAGCAGCAGGCACAGGCCGTAGTGCAGCGCGAGCAGCACGGGGATGAAGAGGGCGTTGTGTTTAATCGAGATCGCCACGCCGAGCGCGGGGCCGAGGGCCAGCGCCCAGCGCCGGCTGGTCAAGGCGCGGCGGTAGATCAGGACCACCGCCAGGGTGGCGGCGGCGACCGGGACGTCGAAGGCGTGCAGGCCGGCGTGGAACCACACGTGCGGGAGCGCGATGAACCACAGCGCGGCGCACAGGCCGGCGAGCAATGGGCTGGCCTCGGGGACAGGTCGGGAGGTGAGCGGCTGGCTGGCCTCGGGGACAGGTTGAGAGGCGGGCGGCGGGCTGGTCTCGGGGACAGGTTGGCTGTCCTGGGGGACAGGCGGTCGCTTCCTGTCCCTGGGGGCAGGTGGGGCGGCCAGGCCGGCGCCGGCGAGGAACAGGAGGGCGACGGCGAGGCCGGCGAGCAGCTGGGCGGGCAGGCGCATCGCGGCGCCCTCGGGCATCAGCGGGAGCAGGCCGGCTTCGGCGCGCTCCTGGGCGG
>NZ_JACCSO010000105.1 GCF_013812955.1 Nannocystis sp.
GCCCCGACGAGGACCTGACCATCGCCCTCGGCGAGGACCTGCCGGTCGACGCCACCGTCGTCAGCGTCACCTCGCTCGGCCCCGACGTCGTGCGCCTGCGCCTCGCCGCCGCGCTCGAGTACCGCGCCGGTCAGTTCGTCACCCTCCTGCGCGCCGACGGCCTGGCCCGCAGCTACTCGCTGGCCAGCGTGCCCGGCGAGGACCCCGAGCTCGAGCTGCACGTGCGGGTCCTGCCAAACGGCCGCATGAGCCAGTGGATCGCCCATGAGCTCGAGCCCGGCATGTCCGTGCGCCTGCGCGGCCCCGAGGGCGACTGCTTCTACACCGCCAGCCAGCCGGCCCAGCCGCTGCTGCTGATCGGCACCGGCACTGGTTTGTCGCCGCTGATCGGGGTCGCCCGCGACGCGCTGCGCCAGGGCCACAGCGGCCCGGTCACGCTGCTGCACGGCACGCTGACCCCGGCCGGGCATTACCTCGTGGATGTCCTCGAGGACATGTGTAGACAATCGCCGAATTTCACGTATGTGCGCTGCGCCCTGCGCGGCGAGCCGGCCCCGGGCCTCGAGCTCGGCGCGATCGAGGCGGTCGCCGCCGCCCGCTTCCCCAAGCTCGCCGGCCACCGCGTGTTCGTGTGCGGCGACCCCGAGCGGGTCCAGGCGCTGCGCAAGCAGAGCTTCCTGCGCGGCGCTCGCATGAACGAGATCTTCGCCGACGCCTTCATCACCGCCCCGCCGCAACCACCACCCGGACCCTGACCCGGGGCCCGGACCCGGCACTCGTGGACACGGCGCGCGTACTCGCGCCCCAACTCACGCACCACGGATCATCGACCGCTTGCGCGCCGCGCGGTGACACGCGACCCTCCCCGCCTGTGACCGACGATCCGCGCAGGCTCGCAACCCTGGCCGTCCACGCCGGCGAGCCGCGGCCGCAGCCCGGCCACGCCGTCGTCACCCCGATCGCCTGCACCTCGACCTACACCTTCCGCGACACCGCGGCCCTGCGCGACCACTTCGAGGGCCGCAGCGAGCGCGACGAGTACGGCCGCTACGGCAACCCGACCGTCACCGTCGCCGAGCGCAAGCTCGCCGCGCTCGAGGTCGCCGAGGACTGCGCGCTGTTCGCTAGCGGCATGGCGGCGATCACCACCACCCTGCTGACGCTGCTGCGCCCGGGTCAGCACCTGATCCTCACCGCCGACGGGTACCGGCGCACGCGCCAGTTCGTGACCGACTTCCTGGCCCGGTTCGGCGTCGAGCACACCCTCGTCGAGCCCGGCGACCACGCGGCGATCGCCGCCGCGATCGTGCCCGGCAAGACCCGCGTGCTGCTCGGTGAGTCGCCGACCAACCCCTATCTGCGGGTCGCCGACCTCGAGGCCCTGGCGCAGCTGCGCCGGCATCATCGCGGCCTCAAGCTCGTGGTCGACAGCACCTTCGCCACCCCCGTCAATCAGCAGCCGCTGACCTGGGGCGCCGACCTCGTGCTGCACTCCTGCACCAAGTACCTCGGCGGCCACAACGACCTGCTCGCCGGCGCGGTCTGTGGCGACGCGGCCCTGGTCGGCCTGGTCCGCGAGCTGCGCGGCGTGCTCGGCGGCGTGCTCGATCCGCACAGCGCCTACCTGCTGACCCGCGGCCTCAAGACCCTCGACCTCCGGGTCCACCGCCAAAACAGCTCCGGCCAGCGCATCGCCGAGTTCCTGGCCGCCCACCCGGCGATCGATGAAGTCTTTTATCCGGGCCTGCCGTCCCACCCCGACCACGCGATCGCCCGCGCCCAGATGCGCGGCTTCGGCGGGGTCGTCAGCTTCCTGGTCCGCGGCGACCTGACCCGCACCAGCCGCTTCATCGACCGCTGCAAGCTGCCGCAGATCGGCCCCTCGCTCGGCGGCGTCGAGAGCTTGATCGAGCAGCCGGCCCTGATGTCGTTCTACGAGCTCAGCAGCGAGCAACGGCTCGCCGTCGGCATCCGCGACAACCTCGTACGCCTGAGCGTCGGCGTCGAGGACCCCGAGGACCTGCTCGCCGACCTCACCCAGGCGCTCGCCGAGCCATGACTCAGCCCGCCGGCCCTGACCTCATCGATCCGAATTCGCTGACCTGCTCTTTCGGACCTGCACTCTCGGACCTGTCCCAATGACCACCCTGCGCGTCCTCAAGTTCGGCGGCTCCTCCGTCGGCGCCTCCGAGCGGCTCCTCCGCGTCACCGACCTCATCGCCCGCGAGCAGGCCCTCGGCCCGGTCGCCGTGGTCGTCTCGGCGATGGGCGACACCACCGACTGGTTGATCGACGCCGCCCACGCCGCCGAACGCGGGGAGCAGATCGCCGCCGACGCCCTGATCGAGCGCGTCGGCCAGCTCGCCGTCGAGGTCGGTGGTGGCGTCCTGCGTGAGCTGCTCGGCCGACCGGGACGCGACGAGTCGATCCCCCGCCCCGAGCTGCCGACCCAGGTCAGCGAGCTGCTGGTCCCGCTGCGCCAGGTGCTCGCCGGCGTCGGCCTGCTGCGCCAGTGCAGCGCGCAGACCCTCGACCTGGTGCTGTCCTTCGGCGAGCGCCTGAGCGCCAGCATCGTCGCCGCGCTGCTGCGCGTGCGCGGTCAGGCGGCGCTCGGCGTCGACGCCCGCGACTGGATGGTCACCGACGACCGCTTCGGCGACGCCCTGGTGGACGAGCCGGCCACCCGCGCCCGCCTGGCCGCGCTGGCGCCGACCTGGGCCCCGGCGATCGCGATCCACACCGGCTTCCTCGGCCGGACCCCGGACGGCCGCACGACCACGCTCGGCCGCAACGGCTCGGACTACACCGCGACCCTGCTGGCCAGCGCGCTCGGTGCCACCGAGGTCCAGATCTGGACCGACGTGCCCGGGGTGATGACCGGCGACCCGACGATCCTGCGCGACGCCTACCCGATCGCCCGCATGTCGTATCAGGAGGCGCTCGAGCTCGCCAACTTCGGCGCGCGCTTGTTCCACCCGCGGACCATGGTCCCGCTGATCGAGGGCCGCATCGTGCTCCGGATCCGCAGCACCATGGACCCCGAGTCCGAGGGCACCCGCATCGACGAGGGCGGCGCCCCGCAAGCCGGCCCGACCTGCGTCACCTCGCTCGAGAACCTCGCCCTGCTCGACATCCGCTGGCGTCGCCTCACCCACGCCGCGGGCGTCGGCATGCGCGTGCTGCGGGCCCTGGAATCGGCCGGCGTCACCGTGTGGATGGCCAATCAAGCCGCGCACGGTCAGGCCGTCGCCGTCGTCGTGCCCGCCGCCTCCGCGACCAGGGCCGCGGCGGCGATCGACGCCGAGCTCGCGCTCGAGCGCAGCCGCGGCGAGGTCGACAGCCCCGGCGTGCGCCAGCCGATCACCCTGCTCACCCTCGTCTCCGGGCGCATGGACCCGCGCAGCGCCCCCTCGCAGTTCTTCCGCGCGCTCGGCCAGGTCGGAGTGCCGGTGCGGGCGATCGCCCAGGGCATGAGCTCGCGCTCGATCTCCTGCGCCATCGACGGCGCCGAGACTGCGCTCGCGGTCCGCACCGTGCACGCCGCCTTCAACTTCGCCCACGAGGAGCTCAGCCTGCTCGTGCTCGGGCACGGGGTCGTCGGCGCCCACCTGCTGACCCAGATCCAGCAGCAGCAGGGCCCGCTGCGCGAGCGCCACGGCATCAACCTCAAGGTCGTCGGCGTCGCCGACAGCCGCCGCGCCGTCTTCGACGAGATGGGCCTCGACCTCGAGCGCTGGCAGCCGCGCCTCGCCGCCATCCCGGAGGCCGAGCGCCCCGACCCCGTCGCCTTCTTCGTGCCCCTGCTCGACCGCCTGCGCCGCCTGCCGGTCCCGGTGCTCGTCGACTGCAGCGCCGCCGACGGCATGGACCGCGTCTACGCCGAGGCCTTCGCGCGCGGCATCCACGTCGTCACCGCCAACAAGAAGCCGCTGACGCTCGCCGCCGGTCCCAACGCCCAGCTGCGCGAGGCGGCCGCCGGCGCGCACGCGGCCTACCGCTACGAGACCACCGTCGGCGCCTCGCTGCCGGTGATCGCCACCCTCGCCGACCTGGTGCGCACCGGCGATCGGGTGCACCGAATCGAGGGCGCCTTCTCCGGCTCGCTCGGCTACATCACCGGCGAGGTGATGCGCGGCATGCCGCTGTCGGAGGCGGTCCGCCACGCCCGCGAGCGCGGCTACACCGAGCCCCACCCGCGCGACGACCTCAGCGGCCTCGACGTCGCCCGCAAGGCGCTGATCCTCGCCCGCGAGCTCGGCCTCCCGCTCGAGCTCGAGCAGATCCAGGTCCACCCGCTGATCCACGACGACCTGCTCGCTGAGCCCGACCTCGAGCGCTTCTTCGTCGGCCTCGCCGGCTACGACCGCACCTTCGCCGGCAGCCTCGAAGTGATGCGCGGCCGCAACCGCGTGCTCCGCTACCTCGCCCGCATCGACCTCGCCCCCGACACCGGCGAGTTCCGCGTGCGCGTCGGACCGATCGACGTCGCCCCCGACCACCCCGCCGCGACCCTGCGCGGCGCCGAGGCCTTCGTCGCCTTCACCACCGAACGCTACGACGAATACCCGCTGGTCGTGCGCGGCGCCGGAGCCGGCGGAGCCGTCACCGCCGCCGGCGTGCTCGCCGACATTTTAAAGGTCGCCCAGACCCTGCGCGGCCGCTAAACCGCGCCGTCGGGGGCGTGAAGGCAGCGCTGGAGAAGTGAGCGCCCGAGCGCTCGCGGGGTTGCATGGTCATAACACGCGTGTTATATGCTCTGGACCATGCCCACGACCCTCAAGGTCGAAATAGAGACCGCCCTCGGGCGCCTGAAGGCGCTCCTCGAGTGAGAGGGGGCAACATGACTCAACCACGAAAGAAGACATCGCCAGCGAGCAAACGCGAGCACATCGGCGCCGATGTCATGGCCTACTTCCGCGAGCGAGCCGCGAAAGATCCCGAGTTCGCAGCAGCCTCCCGAGAAGAGGCCGACAAGCTGCAGCTCGCGCACCGCATCCGCGAGCTTCGGGAGGCGAAGAAGCTGAGCCAGGCTCAGCTGGCCGAAATGATCGAGACGAAGCAGCCCTCGATCGCCCGCATCGAGAGCGGCCGTACGCTGCCTCGACTGGATGTGCTCCAGCGTATCGCCACCGCGCTCGGCATGCGCCTCACGATCGACTTCGTCAAGGTTCCGGCCCCGCGCCGACGGCGGGCGAAGACCGCCGTCCAGGAGCAGACATCGAGCTGGGCCGGCGCCGAGGTGCGGCCATCGCTGCGTTGAGGTCGCCTACTCGCCTCGTTCCCCGGGCAGCGTGACCTCTCATGTCGGACCTTGGACCCGCGCTGGCGTTTCTGGACAGGCCCTGTCCCTTCATCACCTTCTATTCGTTCAAGGGCGGCGTCGGGCGCAGCATGGCGGTCATCAACGTCGCCGGCATCGTCGCAGCCCGCGGGCTCCGGGTGCTCGTCATCGACATGGACCTGGAGGCCCCCGGCATCTCGTACCTCGCCAATGAGGCGGCGGGCGAAGCTCATACCCAGCCCGGCTTCGTGGACTTTCTCCTGGACGCCGTCGAGCGCACTGCCGAGGCTCATCTCTTCAAGCTGCCCGCCGATCAGGCGCTCGACCGATACTGCGCGGTCTACCCGCTGCCCGATGAATTCCAGCAGGTGCCCGGCGGATCGCTACGCATCATGCCGGCCGGGCGCCTCGACGCCGACTATCCCGGCCGCCTCGAACGCCTCGCCCTCCCCACCCTCTATCGCGAGGGCAGCGGTCTCGCGCTGATGCAGGCATTCAAGCAGGTCGTGCAGCAGTCCCGGCTCTTCGACTACGTCTTCATCGACAGTCGCACCGGCTTCTCCGATGAATCCGGCATCTGCACCCGCGATCTCGCCGACTACCTCATGGTCGTGTCCGGGCTGAACCAGCAGAACGTCAAGGGCACGACCCAGTTCCTCGCCGCGCTCCAGGCCGCCACCCCCGAGCGCAAGCCGCTGCAGGTGATCTTGAGCCCAATCCCGAACGGCGAGGACGCGCTGGTCGACCAGCGTGAATCAGCCGCCCGGCACGCTTTCAGCGCCGCCTGGGGCTCCGAGCTCCGCACCGACCTGCACATCCCCTACCACCCGCAGCTCGCGCTCGCCGAGGAGCCCCACATCTTTCGCCGCCGTAAGGGCTATCTCTTCGACGCCTACTGCCGGATCGAGCGACGCCTCCTGCTCCTGCTCGGCGATACCCCGCAATCGCTGACGGAGCTCGCCATCGCGGCGCTCAAGGGCAAGGAATATGCTGCTGCGACGGCGCTGCTCCAACGCGCCCGTTTGCTCGCGGACACGCGCGGATGGATCGACAGCTTTGTCACCGCTCTGGCGTCCACAAAACCCCTTCCAGGAGTTGGGGACGCGGGGGCGCTTTATGACATGGTCACCCAGGAGGCGCCTGCCCATATCTTGCGATCATTGATTGACGCCATCGGAGCACGCGCGCGCTCGCTTTGGAAAGGATCCGGGGACCTGGAGGCCGCGGAGGCCATGTTCAGGCTCATTTTGACGGCCGACCCCGAGCACGCTGACCACCTCAGCGACTACGCGCTGTTCCTCGAGGCAGAGCGCGAGGACATGGACGCCGCGCAGCTCATGTACGAGCGGGCGCTGGACGCCGACCCCAACGACGCCCACACCCTCGGCCATTATGCGACCTTCCTCGCGGCGGAGCGCGAGGACCTGGACGCCGCGGAGCTGATGTTCAAACGGGCGCTGGACGCCGCCCCCAGGCACGCCGACAACCTCGGCAGTTATGCGCTCTTCCTCGAATCAGCGCGCAAAGATGTCGACGCCGCCGAGCTGATGTACAAGCGAGCGCTCGACGTCGATCCGAAGGATGCCTACTTGCTCGGCAACTACGGGCGCGTCTGCCTCGATACAGGTCGCGTGGTCGAGGGCATGGAGCTTGTCGACCGAGCCGTCGCCCTCCTCGGCGATAGTTCGCCGAGCCAGATCGACGCCGAGTGCTGGATGTACGGGTACAGCTGTGGTGCATCAGGTCAGCGCCACGCGGCGCTGACCCGCTTGCGGGAGCTGATGGAGGACCACGCGATCAAGACAGGAGACTGGGACTTCTCGGGCGTCACTCGCCAGGCTCATCAGATGGGCCACCCCGAGGCGTTGTGGCTCCCTGTCCTGACCGAGGTGCTCGCCGGCCGGCAACCGCTCACCGCGCTGGATGCCTGGCAGGCATGGCAGACGGCGAGCGGCGCTTGAGCGCCAGATCTGGGCTCAGGGCTTGGTGAACTGCAGCTGGACCGACTCGGGGTTCGGGACCTCGAAGAACAGGTCCTCGGCCTTGTTGTTCGCGCCCGTGAGCGTGAGGACGTCATTAAAACGCATCACCCGCGACTGGGCCTTCTCGGCGACGTAGAGGTGGGCGCCGTCGAAGGCGATGTCGACGGGATTGCCGAGGTGGGTCATGTCGCCGGAGATCGACGCGGTGACCGCGGTGTTGTCGTCGACGGTGTCACCGTCGGCGATGATGAAGATCGCCCCGTCCGCGTCCGACATCACGTCGCCGACGTCGCTGAGGATCAGGAACTTGGTCAGGGCGTCGTAGTGGATGCCGTGCAGGTTGACGCCGATGACCGCGTCCTGGTCGTCGGTCGGGGTGATCGTGCGCGTCGGGCCGCTGGCGCCCATGTCGGCCAGCGCGCCCTCGAACACGCGCACCGTGCCGTCGACGCCGGCGGCGAACAGCAGGTCGCTGGCGTCGTCGTAGTCGATGTCCCACACCGCGCCGCCGCCGAGATCATCGATCGTGAACAGCGGAGCGGCGTCGCCGAAGGTCGCGGCGTCGAACACCTTGATGGTCGAGTCGCCGATGTCCGCGACGAACAGCCGGTCCTGCGCGGCGTTGAGGGTCGCGCCCTTGGGCATGACGATGTTGGTCGCCGGTCCCCAGATCCTGCTGGTGATCGCGTTGACCTGGCCATCACCGGCGATCTCGATCAGCCCGGGCACCGAGAACACGCCGCCGCCGTCGGACGGCGGCGGGCCGTCGAAGGTCACGAAGGCGTCGCCCGAGTCGGCGAGCACGAGGCTCTGCACCGAGGTGA
>NZ_JACCSO010000116.1 GCF_013812955.1 Nannocystis sp.
CTCGACCAGCGGGCGCAGGGCGTCGCCGCTGCGATCGGCGCGGGCCGCCTCGAGCTGCGAGCGCAGCGCGCGATGCCGCTCGAGCGCCACCCACACGATCGGCCGGTCGGTCGGCAGGCCGCGGCGCGCCGCCTCATCAGATGTCCCTTCGGACATGTCCTCGGCGCCATCCTCGGCTGCTCCTTCGGACATGTCCTCTTCGCCAGCCTCCGGGTCGTCGGCGATCGCCAGGCGCGAGCCGACCACCGGGGCCGCGGCCAAACGCCGCGCCAGCAGCCCGGGCTCGACGAAGAACTGCGCCGGCGAGGCGACCAGATCGCGCGCGGCCAGGCGCTTGCCGTGCTGCTCGACCAGGACCGCGTGCTGCTCCTCGGCGAGGCCGGCGAGGCCCTCGGGCTCGTCGATGTACCAGCGCGCCTGGGCCGGCAGGTAGTCCCACAGCGGCACCATCGCGGCGTGGAACACCGGCGCGAGCGCCTCCTGGCCGAAGAAGTCGACGCCGGCCTCGAGGTTCTCGATCACCTGGCGGGTCTTGCTCGACGGGGCCCCGATCGCGTCGGCGAGCGCGAGCAGGCGCGGGCGCAGCGGGCCCTCCACCGTGGCCACCGTCTCGCGCACCGGGTGGATCGCGCAGTGGTCGATCGGCCGCAGGCTGCGCTGGGTCTCCGGGTCGAACAGGCGCATGCGCTCGATCATGTCGTCGTCGAGCTCGACGCGGACCGGGAAGCGCAGGCTCGCCACGTACAGGTCGATCACGCCGCCGCGCACCGCGTAGGTGCCGGGGTCCTCGACGACGTCGACGCGCAAGTAACCGGCGTGCTCGAGCGTGGCGATCGCCGCGTCGCGCTCGATCAGGTCGCCCTCGGCCCAGCGCGCGCACAGCCCCAGGAACGCGGCCGGGGCGATCACCCGCCGCTGCAGCGAGCGCAGGCTGGCGACGATCAGCCGCGGCGGATCGCTGTGCGCATCGACCAGGCGATGCAGCGCCGCCAGCCGCAGCGCCACCGCCCGCGGGTCGGCGCCGGTGTCTCCGTAGGGCGAGACGTCGATCTCCGGGACCACCAGCACCGGTCCCTCGACCCCGAGCTCGCGCTGCTGGGCGCCCATGAAAAACGCCGCGTCGGCCGCGAGCGTGCGCGCGGCCGCGTCGTCCGGCGCCACCGTGAACACCGGCCCGTCGGCGCGCGGATCCATGGCCGCCTGCGCCAGCAGGTGCCCGCGATAGCCCCCGACCGCGCCGACCACCCGCAGCGGGCGCTGGGCTTGCAGCGCCGCCAACACCGCGCCCACGACACCACCCGTGACCGTGACAGTCGTGTCCTCGGCCTTGGTTTCACGGGCAAGGCGGCTCGCTGCAGGTGCTTTGCGCATCGGTCCCCGGGGCGCGGGAGGGTAGCCGGCTCCGCGCCTGGCGGGTAGGCTATGCCGGTGCTTCGCCCGAGAGACAAGTCGACGCCGTGGGAGCCCACACACGCCTCCGCGGCCCGGCCCCGGCCAGCCACGTCCACGGCCATGTCCACGGCCACGTCCACGGCCGCGTTCGGGGCCGCGGCCATGTTCGGAGCCGCATGCACGGCCGGCCTGGTGGTCCCTCTCGCGCTGGCCCTGTGCGCCTGCGCCGGTGTGCCGACCGCGGACGCCGGCGGCCCTGGCCAGCCAGTCCCGGCCCCGACCGAGACCACGGCCCCCGGACCCGCCGCAGAAGTGGGCCTCGGGCAGGCGCGCGCCGAGCGTCTGACCCGCGAGATCATGGAGGCCGTGGCGACCGCCCGGGCGTTGCCGATCACCGGCGAGGTCAAGGTCGCGGTCATGCACCGCCCCGAGATCCGCAAGTACGCCCAGGACGCCATGTACGAGCACCACACCCGCGAACAGCTGCAACTGTTCACCCGCCTCGAGGCGAGCATGGGCGTGCTGCCGCTCGGCGCCGACGGCGAGCGCATCCTGCTCGACATGCTCGAGACCGGGGTGATGGGCCTCTACGAGCCCAAGCTGCGCACCCTCGTGATCGGCACCTACGTGACCGACACCCAGCTCGACATGGTCGTCGGCCACGAGATCGCGCACGGCCTGCAAGACATGCACTTCGGCCTGCAGCGGCTCCAGAAGCCGATCAAGGGCGACAGCGACGCCGAGTCGGCGCGCACCTACCTGGTCGAGGGCGACGCCCAGGCCGCCTACCTCGCGTGGGTCAGCGGCGAGCGCGGCCTCGCCAGCATCAGCGAGGCGGTGTTCCTCGCCACCGGCAACCAGGCCCTCGACCTCGCCGACCTGGTCGACTACCCGATCCTCGCCCGCTCGATGCAGCTGCCCTACGCCGACGGCGCGGCGACCATCGCCGCCGTGGTCCGCGAGCGCGGCTGGTCGGCCGTCGACGCCCTCTACAAGGACCTGCCGACCACCACCGAGCAGATGCTGCACCCCGCCAAGCTGCTCGCCCGCGAGGCCCCGCAGCTGGTCGCCATCCGCCCCGAGGCCCTGGTCGCCGCCCTGCCCGGCCGCCGCCTGGTGTGGGAGGACAACATCGGCGAGGCCAGCCTGCTGACCATGCTCGCCGACGTCGAGTCGTCCCCGACCGCCCGCGCCGCCGCCACCGGCTGGGGCGGCGACCGCTACATCGCCCTCGACCGCAGCCCCGCCGAGCTCGCCCCCGTCATCGTCGGCCTGATCGCCTGGGACAGCGCCGCCGAGGCCGCCGAGTTCGAGCCGGTGTTTCGCACCTACCTCGACAAGGTCATGCCCGGCGCCTATCACCTCGAGCGCCGCAACGACCAGGTCCTGTTCGCCACCCAGCTTCGCGACGCGCAGACCCGCAAGGCCGTGCTCGCCCACGCCTGGGGCGCCTTCACCGTCACCGCCCAGCCCGCTGGCACCCGCGCCCCGGCCAAGCCCACAGCGCCCTGATCACGTAACCTGTCGACTTCACCCCGGTCATGCGCCCGCTTACCCCCACGCGTTCGTCCACCGGTCCCGCAGGACAGCCTTCGCGTGCGCCTATCATCTGTCCTCCGAGACAGCTCCTGCACAACTGCTGCACCTGTCCTCCAGGCCAGCCTTCGCGTGAGCCCCGCGGCGCCGGTCTCCAGAGCCAGCTCCGGGGCACCCATCACACCTGTCCCAAAGGCCAGCCACGAACGGAGCCGCGCCGGTGAGCCTGCATAACGCCCATCGCCTGGTCCGCGCGGTGCAGCGGCGAGAGCGGCTCGTCGAGGCGACCACCCTGCTCACCGGCGTGGCGCTGCCGGCCGGCCTGCTGCTGACCGCGATCGCCCTGGCCGCGACCCGCCGCCTCGGCACCCCCGAGGCGCTCGCCTGGCTCGGCCTGGCCCCGATCCCGCTGGTGCTGCTGTGGGCCGCGCTGCGCCCACGTCCGGCCCGCGCGGCCGCGCGTCTGCTCGACGCCCATTATCAGCTGCACGACCTGCTCGGGGG
>NZ_JACCSO010000120.1 GCF_013812955.1 Nannocystis sp.
AAGTTGGTCCCGGCCCGGCGTCGCCGCGACAGCAGGATCGGCCGCGGCCATGCAGTCGCCGGTCAGGCCCTCGCCGCGCTCGCCGAGGATGACGCCCGCAAGGCCGAGCGCCTGATCGAACGCGCCCTCGAGCTCGCGCCCGACAGCGGCCATGTGTGGACCACCCGCGCCCGCGTCGCGGTCAGCCTCGCCGACCCGGTCGCAGCCGCGCAGGCCTGGCAGCGGGCCTGGGAGCTGTCGCCGGCGGCGGCGACACCGCTGCTGAGCGAGGCCGCCGAGGCCGCGACCGAGATCGGCGGGGGAGCCGATCTACAAGAGCGCATGCTTGCGAGCCTACGGACCGCGGACGATCCAGCGCTGGTCCTCGCGCTGGCCCAGCGCCTCGCCGCTTCGCACCCACAGCCCGCAACCGAAGCCCTGCAACGGGTGCGCGCGCGGTCCCCCGCGGCCGCCCTGACCCTGGTACGCTTGCGCCTCGCCCAGGGCCAGCGTGATGAGGCCCTCGACGCCGCAATGACCGACCTCTCCCCCCCGATCGTGGTGTGCCGGCAGTGCGCTCGCGAGATGCCGCGCTTTCGCTTCTGTTGTGGTGAATGCGGGGCCTGGGACAGCGCCGTGACCCTCGAGACCTATGCCCAGCGGCACGCCGGCCAGTCGCCGCCGGCCGGGCGGGCCGGGCGGGCCGGACGCAATGCATCTCAGGCGTCTCATGCTCATGGGGGTCCGGTATGAGCCGCGAAGTCTCCGCCGCGTACCCGCGCCGCCGCAGCGAGCTGCTCAGCACCAGCAGTCGCTTCCTGCGGCAGTGGGGCTTCGGCCTGATCATCATCGTGATGATCCTGACGTTTCGCGACGTCCTGCTGCCCTTCATCTTCGCGTTCGCGCTCGCCTACTTGATGGCGCCGATCATCCATCGCCTGCAGCCGCGGCTCGGTCGCGCGGCCTCGGTGATCCTCGTCTATCTATCCTTCCTCGGGATCGTGACCATCTTCATGGTCGTGTTCCTGCCCGCGCTGGTCCAGGACTTCTCGCGCCTGCGCGACACGGCCCCGGCCGTGCTCGAGTACGTCGACCAGACCTACGTGCCCAAGGTGACCAAGTGGTTCGATGAGAGCTTCGGCGCCCTGACCACGGCGGTCCCGCCCGCCGCGCAGCCGCACTCCGAGCTGCTCGCGCGCCCGGGACCCGACGGCACCTGGGCGATCAGCCTCGAGAACGTGCACATGTCCTTCGAGGACGCGGGCAACGGCAACTGGAAGCTGCACACCCCGCGTAACCAAACGGAGACCGGCTTCAGCGACACCCTGCGCAAGCTGGTGGTCACCAAGGGCAGCGAGTACACCGGTCAGATCGCGGCGTTCTTGAACACGCTGGTCCGCGGCATCACGGCCTTCCTGACCAACTTCGTCATCACCCTGATGCTCGCGGCCTTCATCCTCATCAACCCCGCGCGGGTGATGAACTTCGTGCGCGGCCTGATCCCGCTGCACTACCGGACCACCTACGAGGAGCTGATCCTGCTGCTCGACGTCGGCCTCGCCGGGGTCATCCGCGGCCAGCTGCTGATCTGCCTCGTCAACGGCGTGCTGACCTACATCGGCCTGGTCATCTTCGGCATCAAGTACAGCTTCCTGCTCGCGGTCGTCGCCGCGGTGTTCAGCCTGGTCCCGATCTTCGGCACGATCATCTCGTCGATCCCGATCATCGTCGTCGCCCTGGTCTCGAACGAGGAGGGCCTCGCCTTCGGCCCGCCGCTGCTGATGCTGGCCTGGATCGCCGGCATCCACCTGCTCGAGGCCAACATCTTCAACCCGAAGATCATCGGCGACGCGGCGCACATGCACCCGGTCGTCGTCATCTTCGCGCTGCTGGCCGGAGAGCACGTCTACGGGCTCACCGGAGCCCTGCTCGCCGCGCCGGTCGCCAGCATGCTGCAGACCCTGTTCCTGTTCGCATATCGACGCTCGCGCTGGCACGCACCGGGCAACCTCCGCGTCGAGGACCTGCCCGAGCCGCCGCCCGACCAGAGCTCGTCCTCGATGAGCAACACGACCCTGCGTTAGGCAGGGCGGGTAGGGCAGGGCCGTCCGCGTCGAGCAGCAGAAGCTCGACGGGGCGCCGCGACGGCTTTCTGACGTCCGCGGGAACTTCGGCCGCTCGCGGATGTCGCGGGCGTCTGGAGGCGCCTTTGCATGAGTGCTGATGACGCGCGCTGGAGCTTTCCCAGGCGGCTGGGGTTTCTGTTTCTCGGCCTATTTTTGGGCCTGAACATCCTTCCGCATTTCCCTTTCTCGATCCCTGTCGTCGACGAGATGCTCGCGGTGCAGTGGCTGGCCCTGTGGGAAGCGCTGATGCCGATCCTCGGCAACGCGGCGCTGGGGATCGACGAGCCGATCCTGGTCGGGTTCACGGGCAGCAACGACATGACGTGGAACTACGTGCAGCTGCTGTGGTACGTGGTGTTCGCGGCGCTCGTGGCCCTCCCCTGGGCGACCCTCGATCGTAAGCGCGAGCACTACGCGACGCTGTACGCGTGGCTGCGGATCGTCGTCCGCTACTGGCTCGCGCTGAACCTGTTCAACTACGGCTTCATCAAGCTGTTCCCCACGCAGTTCGAGGCGCTGGGGCCGATCCACCTGGCGCGCAGCTACGGCGAGTCGTCGCCGGGGGGGCTGCTGTGGACCTTCATGGGCGCATCCCCGGTCTATGCCGGGTTCACGGGCCTGGCGGAGGTCCTGGCGGCCGCGCTGTTGCTGTCGCGCCGGACGACGTCCCTCGGCGCGCTGGTGGCCGTGGGGGTGATGGCGAACGTGGTGATGATGAACTTTTGCTACGACGTGCCGGTGAAGACGCTGTCGTCGCTGCTGCTGCTCGGGGCGCTGTTCCTGGCGGCGCACGACGCCCGCCGGATCGCCGACCTGCTGGTCTTCAACCGGCCGACCATGGCGAGGGACCTCGGCGCACCGGTCCTGGGACGCCGCATGCGGATCGTCCGGGTGGTGGCGAAGATCGGGTTCCTCATGCTGATAGCGACGATGGCGATCCAGGCGATGGGCCGGCTGGCGGACCGTCAGAAGCCGGTGGAGAAGGACCCGCTGTACGGCGCATGGGCGGTCGAGCAGATCACGCTCGACGGGGCGCCGCCGTCGACCGACGAGGCGCGGTGGCGGCAGCTAGCGATCCCCGCCGCTCCGATCGCGCTGCTGCGACGCGCGCGCGGCGAGGCGCTGGTCTTCGGGCTCGCGCACGACGTCGCGGCCGGGACGATCACGCTGACCCAGCAAGGGCCGACGCCGACGCAGCACGTCCTGAAGGTCGCGCGACCGGCCGCGGACGAGCTGATCCTGACCGGTTCGATGGACGGGGCGATCGAGGTCCACCTGCGGCGCATCGACACCGAGCACGCGCCGTTGCTGACGCGCGGGTTCCACTGGATCACCGAGGTGCCCTACAACCGCTGAACCACTACACGCGCAGCCCGCGGGCCAGACGGTAGCGGCGACACAGCGCGCTGCCGGACTCGACGGTGCGACACGGCGTCGGGCGGTCGTCGTAGATCGTGCAATTCACCTTGGTGCCGACCCGGCCGCGCAAGGCCAAACAGCGGCCGTCCGGATGCAAGCGCAGGTGCGCCTCGCCCTCCTCCGAGTACACGACCAGCCGCCGCACCAGCTCCGGCTTTTTCCACAGAGGTGCCCGCGCGTCGACCTCGATGTACTCGGTGAAGCCCTCGGCCCGGTTCTCGGGCGCGTTGCAACAGCAGGCACCGCACTGTCGGCATTCGTAGCGAGACACCGGCGGACCCTAACAGCCCGCGAGCAGGTTCAGGGCCGCGCTTGACCCGCACGGTGCTCGCGGTCCATGCTCGGCGCATGACGTCGCGCACCCGTTGCCTGCTGCTCCTCGTCGTCCTGTCGGCCTGCGGAGGCGGCAGCGGCGGCGACACCGGCACCGGCAGCGGCCCCGGGAGCAGCAGCAGCGGCGGCCCGGTGGGCAGCAGCGGCCCGACCACCGGCGCGACCGGCAGCGAGGGTTCGAGCACGTCGAGCCCCACCACCAGCGGGGGGATCACCGGCGGCGCGACCGGCAGCACGTCGACGAGCGGCGGCCCCGGGACCACCAGCGAGCCGCTCACGACCGGCAGCAGCACCACCGGAACCACCACCGACGCGACCAGCAGCGGCGCGAGCAGCAGCAGCGGCGGCGGAGGCCTCGCCTGCGTCGATGTCAGCGGCGACTACGGCCCCTGCGATGCGATCCTCGGCTACGGCTTCGATGGCACCCACTGCCGGGCGTTCAGCGGTTGCAACTGCGCGCCGCACTGCGACGACTTCTCACCCGACCCGGCCAGCTGTGCGATCGAATGCGCCGCCGCCGGTGAGTGTAATCCTGCCGCGCTCCACCCGGCGGGCATCAACAAGGAGCCGGTCATGAAGGGCAGCTCCTGCGACGAGCTCGACGCCTGCGTCGTCGATCCCGAGAGCGTCGCCTGGCTGACGAACATTTTTGGAAAGATCGAGTGCGAGCCCGCCAACTATCCCTGCGACCAGGGTCAAAACTGCCATGTGCTCTGGCAGGGCACGCTCGATGAGGCGAGCTGGCCGCAGGTCTGCGCCGCGAGCTTGCTGCCCGCCGCCGACCTGCAGTGCGTGATCTGGGGGCCCTGAGCCGCCCACGGGCGCGCGCACGGTGTCGACGACGGTGCCGATGTTGAGCAGGTGATGCCGCCGGTCCAGCCTGTGGCATGCTTGCCGGATGCCCGCCCTCGTCGACCACTACGCGGTCCTCGGCCTCGCCCCGACGGCCACCACCGCGGAGATCCGCGGGGCCTTTCGTCGCCTCGTCGCCCGCGAGCACGCCGACCTGCACGGCAGCGATCCCGGGGCCGTCGAGCGCAACCAGCGACTCAACCTGGCGCGCGAGGTGC
>NZ_JACCSO010000144.1 GCF_013812955.1 Nannocystis sp.
CTCGCGGCTGGGGTCGCCGATCTCGAAGGCGGCGATCAGCACGTGGCCCTCGGCGAAGTCGGGACCGACGCGTTTCAGGGCCCGCGTGAAGCCCTCGGCGTCGTCGCTGTTACCGTCGGCCAGCGCGTCCGAGGCGGCGAGGAACATGCGCAGCGGCGCGTAGCTGGGGCCCGCCAGCGGGCCAGCATCGAGCGGGAAAAACGGCGAGGTCGCGCGCTTGGGCGCGCCGGTGAAAGCGGGGCCAGGCGCAGCAGCGGGGGCTGTGCTGGCCGCCGGGACCGCCTTGCCGTGGTGGTCGGTGGCGCGGACCAGGACCCAGGCCTTGTCGCGCGGCATCGCCGTGTGCAGGTCGAGGCGGTGCACGCCCGGCTCGACTTGCAGCTGCAAGGTCGTGTCGCTGGTCGGCCAGCGGTCGCTGCGATCGCTGCGGTGGATCGGGACGCCGTCGAGGTAGGCGCGCACCGGCTCCTGGGCGCTGAGGTTGATCGTCAGCTGCTCGCCCGGCACGGTCAGATAGGTGCGCATGCGCTTGATGCCGGCGCGCGGGGCCGGGTTCCAGGTGCGCACGGCGCAGGACAGCGGCGTCAACGTGGCCTTCGGGTCAGCCACGAAGTTGTTGGGATCGCGGGCCGCGCGGCGCAGCTCGAAGGCCTCGAGGTGACCCTCCAGCGGGCCGACCTGCCAGGCGCGCACGCAGCCCTGTGCGTCGTAGTAGCCGAGGTAGGGCTGATCGAGACGGCGAGCGAGGTTGGCCCGCAGGCTCAGCAGCGGCTGCGTGACCTCGATCGGCAGCTCGAGCTTTTCGACCTCCGAGAAGAAGCGCAGGAAGTCGGTGTCGTCGTCGGGCAGCTCGCCGTGGTTCTCGCCGAGGTAGCGCGCGGCGAGCTCGGCGAGGCCGATGCGGGTGCGCGCGAGCTCGGGCGTCATGTTCGGGGCGCGGCTGATCTGCGCGACGCCGCGGATCAGCGCGTGGGCCTGCTTCCGGACCTCGCGCAGGTCGAGGCGGGCGTCGGCGAGCAACATCCGAGACATCTGCGCGATCGGGTCACCCTTGGCGGCGAGGCGATCGAGGGTCGGGATCGCCTTCTCGGCGGCGCGCAGGTGCAACCAATGCAGGTGCGCCAGCTCGAGCGCGGCGCGGTCGTCGGCGGGGTTCTTGGCCAGCAGGCGCTCGAGCTCGGTCGCCCGCAGGCGGGCGGTGTCGGTCGAGAACGGGGCCGCCGTCTGCTGCGCGGGCGGCTTGCAAGCGGGCGCGGCGAGGAGCAGGAGCAGGGCCCCGAGGATCGGGCCGAAGGTCGCTGGTCGAAGAGACATGGCAGACGAAGTGGCAGGCGAAGTGGCAGGCGAAATAGGAGGCCGTGACATGGAAATTTTCACCGCTCGGGACGGATCTCGAACACCTGATCGAGGCTGCCGTCGACCTGGCTGAGGAAGTCGCGCAGGGCCCGGTACTCCGCCGGGGTGAAGCGGGCCTTGCGGTACTCGAGGTGGGTCTTGATGGTGGCGCGTTCACCCTGGGTCTCGACCTCGAGGCGAAACAGGGCCAGGGGCGTGTCGATCGATCGGGGGCTCGGAGACTGGGCGATCTTCCAGCCCTTCGGCAGCTGATACTCGGTGGTGTTGTCCTCGATCCAGGGCGCGGCCAGCACCAGGTCGTGCTCGCGCTTGGCCTGACCGGCGATCGAGCGCGTCAGGCCGGTGCGGTGGCCGAGCGCCTGGAAGCGCAGGCCCTCACCTTGCGCCTGGGCCCAGCTGGGGACCTCCCAGCGGCTGGTCAGGCGCACCGGCTGCAGCACGTCGCCGAGCTGCGGGGCCTTGATCTCGTCGACGATGAGGCCGGGGAACTGCGCGCCCCAGGCGTTGGTCAGGCGCTCGCGGCGGTTGTCGCTCGACTGCAAAATACTGCGCCAGCCGGCCGCGCCTGCGCCCTTGACGGTGAGGTCATGCTGCACGGTCGCGCCGCCACCGGGCGCGAGGGTCACGAGCTGGCGCACGGTCTGGAGGTTCTCGCTGGGCTTGCTGCGCGGGATCTGGCGCAGCTCGGCGCCGGCGCCGTCCTTGACGATCAGCACCGTCGCGCCCTGATCGCCGGTCGGCAGCTCCTCCGGACCGGAGAACTCGGCGGTGCCGTCGAGGTAGAGGTCGAGGCTCGGCACGTAGGTGATCGCGTGGTTGAAGGCGGCGAGGCTCGCGGGGGCCTCGCCGACGGTGCCCTGATCGCGGGTGCGCACCAGCACCAGGTGCGAGGTGATGCCGGCCTCCGCGAGCATGACCTTGAGCAGGCTCGCCTTGTCCTTGCAGTCGCCGAAGCGGCGGTCGTAGACGTCGGTGGTGCGGTAGGGCTTGAAGCCGTGGATGCCGAACTCGAGGCCGACGTAGCGGGTCGAGGTGATCACGTGCTTGTAGAGCGCGTGCACGCGGCTGCGCTCGTCGGCGTTTTTCGGCAGGCCGGCGAGCACCTCGCGGACCGCGGCGCGGATCTTGGCGTCGACGACCAGCTGGTCCTTGACGAGGCTCCAGTACCAGCGGCCGACCGCGTTCCAGTCGGAGAAGGTGCTGACGTGCAGATAGCGGGCGATCTCGGTCCAGCCGGGCATGTTGGGCTCCGGGCGGATGCCCTTGCGCTCGTCGACGGCCAGCTTGTAGATCGTGGTGCCGTCCTGCTTGCCGGGGGTGGCCTCGACGGGGATGTTGAAGTTCAGCTTGCGACCGGCGGGCGCCTCGAGGATGTACTCGCGGCGACGGGTCGGCAGCAGGTCGTCGAGCGCGACGATCTCGCCGAAGTAGTCGTCGAACTTGTTGCGCGCGGCGGTGTCACGGCGGATGAACGCGACCTCGAGGGTGTCGCCGACCCGCAGGCCGTTGAAGCTGACCCGCGTCTGGCGCTGGTCGTAGAACATGCGGTAGCCGGCGTCGGTCAGCGAGACCACGCTGGCGTCGCCGATCTCCTCGATGCCGCCGTCGGCCCGGCGCACGCGCGCGCGGCGGACCTCGACGTAGCTCTCCTCGGGGTCGTAGACCATGCCCTGCATGCTCTGGGTGCGGATCCCGCGATCGTCGAGGATGCGGATGACGCGGTGATCGAGGCGCTCGCTGAGGCCGTTGGGGAGCACGCGCACGGCCGTGCGCGCGAGCAGGATCCCGGCGTCCTTGCCCTTCCAGCTCGCCGGGACCGGCAGCGCGGCGAGGGCCTCGAGGTCGACGCTGTAGCGGGCGAGCAGATCGTCGCGCGCGCCGACGTCGAGGGTGGCCAGGAAGTCGCGCAGGTCGGGCTGCTGGGGGCGCAGGTCGAGCGAGCGGCGCACGCTCTGGATCGCGGCCGGCATGTCGCCGGCGCGGGCGGCGAGGCGACCGAGCTGGGCGTGCAGGTCGGCGTCCTGCGGCGCGATCTCGCTGGCGCGCACGATCGCGGCGCGGGCGGCCTTGAGG
>NZ_JACCSO010000149.1 GCF_013812955.1 Nannocystis sp.
GTATCAGGTCGCGCTCGTCGACCTCGACGCGGAGGCCGGTGCGGATGCCCTCGCCGTGCTCGCCCGACCCGACGCCGCATGGTTCATCCAGGCCGACGTCGCCCGCGAGCCCGAGGTCGAGGCCGCCGTCTCCGCGGCCGTGCAGCGGCTCGGACGCATCGACGCGCTGGTCAACAACGCCGCGATCGCCGACCCGGACTCGGGCCCGCTCGAGCGCTTGCCGCTCGCCCGCTGGGAGCGGGTGCTCGCGGCCAACCTCACCGGACCGATGCTGTGCTGCAAGCACGCCGCGCCGCACCTGCGCGCCGCCGGCGGCGCGATCGTCAACATCGCCTCGGTCCGCGCGCATCAGTCCGAGCCGAACACCGAGGCCTACGCCGCCAGCAAGGGCGGGCTGGTCGCGCTGACCCACGCGCTCGCCCGCAGCCTCGGCCCCGAGATCCGGGTCAACTGCGTCAGCCCGGGGTGGATCGACACCCGTGACGAGCGCGGCCCCGGTCGCCCGGAACCGCCGCCGCTGCGCCCGATCGACCACACGCAGCACCCGGTGGGACGCGTCGGCCGGCCGGACGACATCGCGGCGTTCGTCGCCTTCCTGCTGGCCGATCGCGCCGGTTTTGTCACCGCCCAGGAGTTCGTCGTCGATGGTGGCATGACGCGCGCGATGATCTACGCGGAGTGAACGAAGTAGCGCAACCTGCGGGCGCCGTGCACCAGCTTCGAGAGTGCGCGGTAATGGACGACGGAGAACGGCGATGAACGGCGATGAACGGCCCGGGTCTATCGGCAAAAAAGATCGAAGCGCTATATTTTTTGCGTCGGCTGCTTGACGGCAAAAAGATATGCTTGTACGATGCACCTTCGCATCACCGTTGAGGTTGCCATGCTCCCCGTTCACGACCATCTCCTTCGCACCGCCGCAGCGACCCTGACCAACGCCCTCGTGGCCGCGGCTGCGGCTGCCGGTATGGGCGCTGCGGGACCGGCGGGACGAGGTACGAGCTTCGGCCTGAACGGCATCGCAGGCTAGCTTCACGGCCCTTACGGGCCTGAAGGGCTTCACGGCCCTCACGGGCCTGAAGGGCTTCACGGACCTTACGGGTTCGGGAAGCCTCTCAGCCCTCGGGCGTGAGCGCGTGTGCTTTCGTTCGGACCGAAGCGTCCTATCGACCTGGCGAGTTTGCGCTGGCGTTCAATGCGTCGGAGCGTCCCTTCGCGGGGACTGTTCTGACAGTCGAATGACCGTCCGCGATTCGCATCGTTTGTCGTGTCGCGGCCCCGGTCGTCGAAACGGCGGATTGATCATTAACATGCGTGAGAAGTGTTGTGGTGGCATGCCTTCCTGCCCAGGAGGAGGCGAGGGTTCGATTCCCTCCGCGCGCTTGTCCTGCTCCAACTGAACCCATGTGTGCAAAGTGTTGTGGTCGCACGCCTCCCTGCCTCGGAGGTAGCGAGGGTTCGATCCCCTCTGCGCACTTCGTTTGTCCCGGGCCCGTAGCTCAACTGGGAGAGTACCGCGCTGGCTGCGCGACGACGTGGGTTCGACTCCCACCGGGTCCATTATCATCATTATATCAAACGTATCGTTCGTGCGCGAAGTGTTGTGGCTGCACGCCTCCCTCCCAAGGAGGCAGCGAGGGTTCAATTCCCTCCGCGCACTTATTTGTGTCCCGGGGCCGTAGCTCAACCGGGAGAGCACCTGCCCTGCAAGCAGGCGGTTGTCGGTTCGAAGCCGACCGGCTCCATTTTTTTAAAGTTCTACCGGGCTCGACCATGCTTGAGCGCGAAGAACAGGCCCATCATGGCGCCGAATGGCGCGCCAGGGTACACGTTCACCACCCGCGCTTGTCGATCGTGCGCACGCTCGGGGCCTGAAACCACCCCTCCAGGAACGGCCGCCGGCGATCGGACCGTGATCGGACCTCTCGCGGGGTGTGTGCGTACGTGCGGGGTGAGCAGGCAGGTCGCCGCTCAGGCGGTCGGCTCGGGGGTGAGGTTCGGCGCCCGGGACGGCAGCAGGACCTCGATCGCAAACCAGCACTCCGGGCCGTCCTCCTCGTCGCGGTCGAACGCGAGGCACGCTCCACCCTCGATCCAGACCACGCGGCGATCCAGGACATCGCGCCCGACCACGAAGGGCACGTTGTCCTCGTGCAGTCGCTGCAGGATCTCGTCAGGCCCGGGCACCGCCGCGCGCTGGATGACCCACGCGTCCAGGTCTCGCCCCGGACCGGCGTCCAGGCCGTCGAGGTAATCGTTGAACAGCATCCACACGACGTCGCCGTCGAAGTGGACCTCGAAATTTCCGTAGCGCCAGATCGTCGCCGCATCGGCCCGGCTGCTCGGATCCCATGCGTCGGGGGGACCGAGCTCCGCGCGTACCAGCTCGCGGGGATCTCCCGGCCGAATGCCCGCGAGCTGCCCCTCGACCACCATCTCCCGGATCGAGAACGTCACCGCCATCGCCGGCCAGCCTACCGCAAATGCGCGCCGCGTCCACCTTCCGTGGCTCGACTTCGGAGCGCGCTCAGGCGAAGGCCGTTGAAGAGCGCGGAGGCCGCCACGCCCTCGGCGTAACCGAGGGCTGACATCCGGAAAAACGATTTGATGATCGCGGTCCCGGGAGTCACGTTGCTCCCTGTCGCTGCAGATGGCCTGCAAAGACCAGGGGTTACCGTGAGTGAAAGAGTCGAATTTGTGCTGCGCACGATCCTGATCGGCGCCGGCGCCACATTGGTGATGGACGCATGGGCCCTGCTGCTCGCACAGCTCGGGATACCGTCGCTGAACTTCGCGCTCCTGGGCCGCTGGCTCGGCCATTTATGCGAGGGACAATGGATGCATGAGAGCATCGCCCTGGCAACGCCGGTCAGAGGCGAGCTTCTGATCGGCTGGTGTGCGCACTACTCGATCGGGATGACCTTCGCCGCGCTCTTGCTCTCGACCTTCGGCTTGAAGTGGGCGCGGTCGCCGACGTTGCGGCCCGCCCTCGCCATCGGGCTCGCAACGGCATCAGCGCCGCTGCTCATCTTGCAGCCGGCGCTGGGAGCCGGGATCGCATCCTCGAACACGCCAGCGCCGGTCTTCAACTGCCTCAAGAGCGTCGTCACCCACACGATTTATGGCCTTGGCCTGTATCTCGCCGCTCTCGCGACCGCAAAGGTGCGAAGCGCCGCATCGCAGCGGTCAAAAGCACGGAGTTCATTGTGAAGCCGAGCATTGTAAACCGTGATGAGGCAGTCGCTGGAAGCGCGGAGCACGCGACTTCGGTGCGAGGGGCGCTCGCCAGCCTTTCGCTATGCATGTTGCTGTCGTCGCTCGGCACCAGCGTCGCCAATGTCGGCTTGCCGGCGCTGGCGCAGGCGTTCGCCGCATCCTTCCAGGAGGTCCAGTGGGTCGTGCTCGCTTATCTGCTCGCCATCACCACCCTGATCGTCAGTGTCGGACGGCTCGGTGACATCACCGGACGCCGGCGGCTGCTATTGGCCGGGATCTCCCTGTTCACGGTCGCCTCGGCCCTGTGTGGCTTCGCGCCCACGCTCTGGCTGCTGATCGCCGCCCGGACGGCGCAGGGCCTCGGAGCCGCCATCATGATGGCCCTCACCATGGCGTTCATCGGCGAGACGGTCCCGAAGGCGAGGACCGGCAGCGCCTTGGGGCTGCTCGGGACGATGTCCGCGATCGGCACCGCGCTCGGTCCATCGCTCGGCGGCGTGATGATCGCCGGACTCGGCTGGCGGGCGATCTTCCTCGTCAACGTACCGCTGGGGCTCCTGGCCCTGCTTCTCGCGCTTCGCTTCCTGCCCGTCGATCGCCGGAGACCGACGACCGGGCGGGCCGGCGGCGACCCGGTGGGCACGCTGCTGCTCGCGCTGACGCTCGCGGCTTATGCACTCGCCATGACGATGGGGCGCGGCAGCTTCGGTCCGCTCAACATGGCCCTGCTGGTGGCGGCTGCCCTCGGGATCGGCCTGTTCGTGCGCGCCGAAGGGCGAGCAGCAGCGCCGTTGATCCAATTGGCGATATTTCGCGATCGGACGCTGAGCGCGAGCCTCGCCATGAGCGCGCTCGTCTCGACGGTGATGATGGCGACGCTGGTGGTCGGGCCGTTTTATCTCTCGCGCGCGTTCGGGCTCGATGCGGCGCCGGTCGGACTGGTCCTGTCGGTCGGTCCGATCGCCGCCGCGCTGGCCGGTGTGCCGGCCGGTCGCATCGCGGACCGCTTTGGTGGCCAACGCATGACGATCGCCGGGCTCATCGCAATCGCGGCCGGTTGTTTCGCGCTATCCATGATGCCGGTGGCGTTCGGCCTGCCCGGCTACATCGCCCCCATCGTGGTCATCACCGTCGGTTATGCGCTGTTCCAGACGGCCAATAACACCGCCGTCATGACAAATGTGCGACCGGACCGGCGGGGCGTCATCTCCGGCATGCTGAACCTGTCGCGCAACCTCGGGCTGATCACCGGTGCATCCGTGATGGGCGCCGTGTTCGCGCTCGGAGCGGCGACGACCGACATGATGACAGCGCGTCCCGAGGCGGTCGCGGCCGGCATGCGGATCACCTTCGCCGTCGCCGCGGTGCTGATCGTCGTCGCTCTCGCCATCGCGTCCCTCGGCCGTCCGGAGGCACGCGTGCGTCCATATGGTCACGGCGCACGACCGTGAAGCCCTCGCTGTGACCCGGCGCCCGGTCCAGAGCTACGATCTGGGCCGCGCGCGCATGATCGCGGTTGCAGCCGTCAACAGGGGGTCCTGCGCGCGACTGGCCAGATGCGCGAACAGGACTCGCACCAAAGTCCGGGGCTCGTACACGATATCGACCTCTCCGCTGACCTGGGCCTGCTTCGCGGTATCGGCGTGCAGTAGACCGACTCCGACCCCTCCGGCGATCAGCGTCCGGGTGACGATCTCACGATCGACGCTGATGATCCGC
The DNA here is from genome assembly GCF_013812955.1 of Nannocystis sp. GTDB lineage: Bacteria > Myxococcota_A > Polyangia > Nannocystales > Nannocystaceae > Nannocystis. The sequence goes on from NZ_JACCSO010000149.1 coordinate 4,936, forward strand.
TTCGGTCGGATCTGATGGATCTTGAACAGGCTCTCCGCGGTCCGCCCGCAGCAGGCGCTCGATGTCGGGTAGATCCACGGCAAGTCGGCGAGAGCCCGCCAATCCAGCGGTTCAGACGCTGCAACGAGCCCCGGAGGCGCCACCAGGTAGATCTTGAAATGGGACACCTCGATGGTCGTCAGCTCCGGATCGGGCTCGCCGGCTTCATTGTACAAGCCCGCGTCGAGGCTGCCGTTGCGGATGCCGCCGAGGATATCCAGTGAAGTGCCGTGCTTGAGCACCACATCGACCTCGGGGCAGCGCTCCGAGAGCATCGTGAGCAGCCCGCCAATTGCCTCGTTGTTCGAATTGCTGCCAGCGCCGAGGCGGAGCTTCCCCGTGAGCCGTCCCTTGATGCGCGTGGCCTCGTCCATCAATTCCTGATGGGCGCCGAGGGTCTGCTCCGCCTTGGCGAGCAGCCGCTCGCCCTCGCGGGTCAAGCTCATCCCCCGAGGCGTGCGGTCGAACAATGTCAGGCCGAGCGCGTCCTCGATCGCCTTGATGTGTGCGCTCACCGCGGGCTGGCTCAGGTGCACCAGCTCCGAGGCGCGCGTAATGCTGCCTTCGCGAGCCACGGCGACGAAAGTCTTGAGCTGATAGATGTCCATCTCATCCAACCTGGGCGTCCGGCCGACATCCGTGCATGGGGACGAGCTTGCCTCGCCCGCCCCTCCTCGATCCAGTCGGTGTTGCCGCGGATCCACCGCGGCGTGCGCGCATTTTCCGCGGACGGACCATGCCGCTGCGACATCTGGCGCTGGGCATCGGCATCTACTTCTGCATGTTCTGCATGTCCTGCATGTTCTGCATGGGCGCACCGCTGGCCCGGCTCGAGGGGTCCCTCGCCATCAACGTCCTGGTGCAGCGCTTCCCGCCATGCGGCTCGGCGTGCCGGCGGAGCAGCTCGAGTGGCGTCTGCCCGGCAACATCCGCGGGCTGAAGGCGTTGCCGCTGCGGCTCGCCTGAGCGGTCTCTCAGTGGTCGTGGTCGTGGTCGTGGTCGTGGTCGCAGGTGCCGTCCGCGTGGGCCTTCTCGTGCTCGGCGATCTGCTTGCGGACCTCGTCCATGTCGAGGGCCTGGACCTTCTCGACGATCTCGTCGAGGGCGCTGCCCGGCAGCGCGCCGGCCTGGCGAAACAGCAGGATGCCCTGGCGAAACACCATCACCGTCGGGATCGAGCGGATCCCCAGCGCACCCGCGAGCTCGGGCTGGGCCTCGGTGTCGAGCTTGCCCCACACGACGCCCGGATGACGCTCGGCCGCGGCCTCGTAGGTCGGGGCGAAGGAGCGGCAGGGTGCGCACCAGGTCGCCCAGCAATCGAGCACGACCATGTCGTGGGTCCCGATCGTGGTCTCGAAGTTGTCGCCGGTCATTTCGGTGGTGCTCATGGTTCCTCTTGCCCCGTATACCCGAAAAGAATTGTTGGGCGACCGGCGCCGCGCGCGAAAAAACTCGGGTCGCCAATACCCCCCCTCATCTCGATCCTGCGCCTCGGTCTGTCCTGCGAAATTGGCGCGGCGCCGCTACGCCACGGGGGCCTCGAAGTGGACGCATACACCGCCGTCAGGCGTGGACGGCGCTAGCGAGCCTGTCAGGGCGACCACGCGCGATGCCGGCCCCCACCGCTCCTGTGGCATGATGCCCGGATGCCGCGCACCGACGGGGACGGCCTGACGGGCGAGCACACGCTCGGCGCGGGGATCGGCGGGCTGCCGACGCAGTTCGGCGGGGACGCTGATCCGGGCCGCACTGACATGACGATCGCCGCGGACGGGGCGAGCCGCGTGGTGCAGCCGCAGGAGGACGGGGAGATCGAGCGCGGCGCGCTCGTCGGTCGCTACGTCGTGCTGAGTCGTCTGGGAGCCGGCGGCATGGGGGTCGTGTACGCGGCCTACGATCCAGAGCTCGACCGCAAGGTCGCGCTCAAGCTGCTGCGCGCGGCGGTCGGCCTCGGCACGGCGGCCAGCCTCGGACGCACGCGGCTGCTGCGAGAGGCGCAGGCGCTGGCCAAGCTCAGCCATCCGCACGTCGTCACGATCCACGACGTCGGGACCATCGGCGACCAGGTGTGGCTGGCGATGGAGTACGTCGACGGCGTGACGCTCGGCGCCTGGATCGCCGAGCAGCGGCCGCGCTGGGCCGAGGTGCTCGCGGTGATGCGGCGGGTCGGCGAGGGGCTCGCGGCGGCGCATGCGGTCGGACTGGTGCACCGCGACCTCAAACCCGACAACATCATGGTCGCTCGCGACGGACGCGTGCGCGTGATGGACTTCGGGCTCGCGCGCGCGGCCGGCAACTTCGATCCCGAGCCCGGACCCGCGCCGTCGGCCACGCGGTCGGCGGCGCTCGCCGTGCTGACCTTACCGGTCACACAGGTCGGCGCGGTGATGGGTACGCCAGCGTACATGGCCCCCGAGCAGTGGCGCGGCGAGCCGGCCGACGCGCGGGCCGATCAGTTCGCGTTCTGCGTGACGCTGTGGGAGGCGGTGTACGGGGTGCGTCCGTTCACGGGAGACACCGCGACCAACCTGGTGGCCGCCGTGCTGGCCGGGGACCTGCGGGCGCCGCCGCGGGGCACGAAGGTGCCGTCATGGCTGCGCCGGACGCTGGCGCGGGGGCTGCAAACGGAGCCCGGTGGGCGC
>NZ_JACCSO010000162.1 GCF_013812955.1 Nannocystis sp.
CGGCTGCACGAAGCGCAGCAGCGACGCCGGTCCCGGGGCGAGCGCGGCGTCGAGCACCTTCAGCGTCTCCTCCTCGGGGTAGTGCGCGTGGATCGTCTGGCGACCGACCTCGATCTGCACCGCGAGCTCCATCGCCGGCTTGTGCAGCGAGGCGACCAGCGTCGCCGCCTCGAGGTCGATGCCCGGCAGCCCCGCCTTCAACTTGGCGAGCCGCGCCGCACCATCACCGAGCCGATAGTTCGCGGGCAGCGTCTCCTGGGTCGTGCAGATGATGTGAGGCGGCGCCGCGGCGAGCCCCTGGCACACCGTCTTGTCGCTGCGCGCATACGGGAGGGTCGTCAGCAGCGTCGCCGTCAGCGCCGGGTTGCTCGAGGCCAGCATGAACACCGCCTGCCCGGGCACCGACTCCGCGAGCACCACGCCGCCGCGCAAGTCGACGCCCGCGCGCTTGATCGGTGGCTCGGGCCCGTCGACCCATTTTTGCAGCTGGACCATGTACGCCGCCGCATCGGAGCCCTCCGTCGACCGATGCAGCAGCGCCTCCCACGGCGTGCCCGCGTCGACCAGCGCCTGCGCGTCGCGCAGCACGATATAATCGGTGTGTTCGCCGGCCAGCTCGAGCATCGCCGGCAGCGACAGCGGCAGGGTCCGCGGCGCCAGCGTCGGCTTGTCCTCGACCGGCGCCGGCTGGTCCTCGACTGGCGCGGGTGCACGACAGGCGAGCAGGGCGAGGCTCACGGCGAGCAGCGAGTGTTGGACCACCGGGCGCGACATCATCACCACAATATATACCGGACGGTCGCGGCCGGGTCCGGCTCGTCGGTGGTCCATGGTAGATCTCGGCGATGGCGGAGACCCCGGCGGGAATGTTGCTGCGCGAGCGGGACGAGGCGCGGGCGCTGCTCGCCGAGGGCTACGCGCAGGACTGGATCGATCAGGCAGAGCTCGACCGGCGGCTCGAGCTGGTCGAGTACGCGCTCACGATCACCGAGCTGCGCACGCTGACCACGGACGTGCGACCGGTGGAGACGACCGCGCTGGTGCCGGTCATGCAAGCCGAGCGGATCCCGGTGCTGTTCGGCTCGGTCGAGCGGCGCGGCGCCTGGATGGTCGCGCCGCGCACCCAGGTGCGCGTGACCTTCGGCGACGCGGTGCTGGACCTGCGCGAGGCGGTGCTGCCGGCCGGCGTCACGGAGCTCGAGCTCGAGGTCAAGGTCGCCTTCGGCAACCTCGAGGTGATCGTCCCGCCGGGCTGGCAGATCGACAATCGCTGCCGGGCGATCCTGGCTTCGGTCGAGCAAGACCCGGGCGGCGCGCCGGGCCGCGAGCGCCGACTGCTGCGCCTGACCGGCAGGGTCGTGCTCGGCAGCCTCAGCGTGCAGGAGCGTCTGCCGGGCGCGGGTGAGCGTGAGGCCGGACAGCGCCGACGCGGGCCGCAGAAGCCGCTGCGCGCGGCAGGGTCGCGGACGCTGCCTGCGAGCGAGGACGGCGAGACGTGAGTCGCTCGCACCCGCGCCGCGTAGCCGGCGCGTCGGGGATCGCTGGCGCGCCGATCAGCGCTTTCGCGCCACCCTCGCAGAAGTGCCCCGGCGGCCGTTCTGTCGGTCTTTTACGGCTCTTTTTACGGCAGACGGCGACCCGGTAGCGCAGGCGAAATAGAGTACTGTCGGGCCCATGCTGACAAGGGTGAGACCATGGGCTTGATGAACTTTCTCAAGGGCCTGTTCGGCGGCGGTAAGACGGTCGAGATCGAAGAGGAGCCACGTGTACTGATGCCTGCACCGAAACCCGAACCACCACGCGCACCGCTGCCACCGGCAGCGCCGCCGGCCCCACCCGCGCCGCCGCCGTTTCGCCTCGCGACCCGCTACTCGACGACCATCGACTTTCCCGCGGTGCTGCTGCGCGCCGGCGTCGACGCCGAGCAACAGCAGCGGGTGAAGAAGGCGCAGGAGCTGCTGCGCAGCCTGCCCGATGACTCGCCGGCGGCGCTGAAGCGTCGCATCGTCGAGGCCGCCTTCACCGCCTTCGATGTCCCGTTGCAGAAGATCATCGGCGCCGCGACCACGGAGGTCGCCGCGCTCGAGGCCTTCATCCAGGAGGGCGGCGCCAAGGCCCAGCGAGTGCTCGACGAGGGCACGGCCCGCATCGCCGAGCTCGACGAGGAGATCGCCGAGATCAGGGCGTCGATGGCGGCCGCCATCGCGGACCAGGCGCTGCGTGACGCCGCGACCGAGAAGACGATCGCCGACGTGAAGCCGATCCTCGCCTTCTTCGCGCAGACTCAGGCGCCCGGGCTGCCGGACTTCCAGAGCAAAGAGGCCGCGCTTCCGGACTTCCCGGCCAAGGAGTCGGCGTTCCCGGACTTCCTGCAGAACAAGGACGCCGCGTTCCCGGACTTCTCGGGCAAGGAGTCGGCGTTCCCGGACTTCCTCAAGGACGACGAGTAACTCGCCCAGCGAGGCGCCCGCATCCGGCTGGCGCCTCGCCGCGCTCGCCGGGCGCGGGCGCGGCGTTCATACGCCCTGACGCTTGCGCTCGCGCTGGACGAACAGGTAGAGGCTCTCGACCTTCTCGCGCGCCCAGGGGGTCTTGCGCAGGAATTTGAGGCTGGAGTTCACGCTCGGATCGCTGGCGAAGCAGCGGATCGAGATGCGCTGGCCGAGCTCGTCCCAGCCGAAGAAGGCCACGAGGTCGTTGACCATCATCTCGAGGGTGATGCCGTGCAGCGGGTCTCTCGAGCTCGGCGGCGTCATTTCAGCACCCACGCACGAAACGATCGGCCCTTGATCTTGCCGGCGCGCAGCCCCTGCAAGGCCCGCTCGGCGCGGTCGCTGCGGATCGCCACGTAGGTGTGGCGCGTGAGGATGTCGATCTTGCCGACGACCTCCGCCGGCAGGCCGATGTCGCCGGTGAGCGCCCCGAGCAGGTCGCCGGCCCGCAGCTTGTCCTGCCGGCCACCGTCGATGATCACGGTGGTCATCGGCGGCCGGGTCGGGTCGCGGTCCTCGGGGCTCGGCAATTTATCCCAGCGGACCGCCTCGCTCTGCGTGCGCTCGATGCCCGCGACCCGCTCGCGCTCGAACGGCGAGCACAGCGCGAACGCGTGGCCCTTGTGCCCGGCGCGGCCGGTGCGGCCGATGCGGTGGAGGTGCACGTCGGGGTCGGTCGGCAGCTCCCACGAGATGACCGCCGCGAGCTCCTTGATGTCGAGGCCGCGGGCCGCGACGTCGGTCGCCACCAGCACCGAGCAGCTGCGGTTGGCGAAGCGCAGCAGCACCTCGTCGCGCTCGCGCTGCTCGAGCTCGCCGTGCAGGGCCAGCGCCGAGAACCCGCGCTGGCCGAGCTGGGCGCAGACGTCCCGGACGTCGTTGCGGGTGTGACAAAACACCAGCGCCGATTCGGGCCGGTGCTGCAAGAGCAGGGCGGCGAGCGCGTCGAGCTTGCGGCCGGGTTCGACGGCGAAGAAGGTCTGCTCGATGTCGGCGCGGCTGACGACGTTGTCGACGGTGACGGCGACGGGGTCGCGCTGCAGCGTGCGGCTCAGGGCGCGGATGTCGTCGGGATAGGTCGCCGAGAACAGCAGGGTCTGGCGCGCTTTGGGGGCCTGTTCGACGACCGCGGAGATCGACGGCAGGAAGCCCATGTCGAGCATGCGATCGGCCTCGTCGAGGACCAGCACGCGCAGGTCGCCGAGCTCGAGGTTCGCGCGCGCCAGATGATCGAGGATGCGACCCGGGGTGCCGACGACGACGTGCGGAGCGGCCTGCAGCGCCGGCTTCTGGGTGCGCACCGGCACCCCGCCACACAGGGTCACGACCCGCAGGTTGTTGATGAAGCGCGCCAGTCGCCTGACCTCGGTGCTGACCTGATCCGCGAGCTCACGGGTCGGACAGAGCACGAGCACCTGCACGCGGGCGAGCTCGACGTCGACGCGGGCCAGCAGCGCGAGCCCGAAGGCGACGGTCTTGCCGCTGCCGGTGCGGGCCTGGGCGATCACGTCCTTGCCGGCGAGCAGGCTCGGCAGCGTGTGCGCCTGGACCGGCGTCATCTGTGAGAAGCCCAGCACCTCGATCGCCTGGGCGAGCGGCGGCGCGAGCGAGAGCGCGGCGAAGGTCTGCTGCGTGCCCTGCATCGCTGCGGACCATACAGGAGCCTCCCGGATGCAGGGGGCGCGGCCTGGCGAGCCCGGCCGCAGCGATGGCCCTCGTGTGTGAGTCTGCGCCCGTGCTACATGGCGTGGCCACGCATGCAGCCAGGTCTCGCCGCACTGATCCATCCCCGCTCCAGCCCGGAGTTCTTCGCCAGCTACGCCGCCAATGAGCCGTTCGTGGTGCACGGGCTCGACGAGTCGGTGCGGGCGCTGACCCGGCTGCCGCTGCTCGGCTCGCTGGAGACGCTGCTGAATGGCTGGCCGAACCCGGTGCAGGTGCATCTGCCCGATGTGGCCGATGAAGCCAGCGCCATCGACGCCGCGCCCGGGGACGCGCGCAAGCTGTTCGCCAACGGCATGGGCCTGCTGTTCAACGACGTGCACACCCTCTCACCCGAGCTGGCGAAGTGGCTCGCCGCGATCTGTGGCGACCTTCGCCTGTCCGCGCTGACCCAGGGCCGCTGCCTGGTCTATGCCACGCCGCGGGGCAAAGGCACCGGGGCGCACTTCGATCAGAACGTGAACTTCGTGCTGCAGCTGCACGGGACCAAGAAGTGGTTCCTCGCGCCGAATCATAACGTCGAGCGGCCGATGACCAGACACACCATGGGCTTGCCGGTCGACCCCGAGCTCGAGACCTACGTGAAGACGCCGATGCCGTTCCACATGGCCGCGGACACCCGGGTGATCGTGCTCGAGCCGGGCTCGCTGTTGTTCGTGCCGCGCGGGGTCTGGCACTCGACCCACGCGTCCAGCGATGCGCTGTCGCTGAACTTCACCTACAGCGCGCCGACCTGGATCGATCTGCTGATGGCGGCGCTGCGCAGCCGGCTGGCGCAGTCGAGCGAGTGGCGAGAGACCGCGACGCCGGCCTCGCCGGAGCGCTTCGAGGCGCTCCTGCGCGAGCTCGCCGA
>NZ_JACCSO010000168.1 GCF_013812955.1 Nannocystis sp.
CTGCAGGCCCGCGCCGCCGCGGCCCGCAGCAACCTCGCCCGCCTCGAGGCCCTCGCCGGCCGCAACATGGCCTCGCAGCAGGAGCTCTCGACCGCGCGGGCCGAGTCCGCCGCGCTCGGGGCCGAGGCCAGCGCCGCCGCTCAGCGCCTCAAGGCCCTCGGCCTCGGCAACGGCACCAGCGGCGGCAACGTCGTGTTCTCGCTGCGCGCCCCGATCGCCGGCCTGATCATCCACCGCGGCGTCATCCGCGGTGAGGCCGTGCTCGCGGAGACCACCGTCGCCGAGATCGTCGACCTCGAGCAGGCCTGGTTCCTCGCCCGCGTGTTCGAGCACCACGTCGGTCAGGTGCAGGTCGGCGCCGCCGCCGAGGTCGTGCTCAACGCCTACCCCGACCAGCCCTTCATCGGCACCGTCATCAACCTCGCCCATCAGGTCGACCCCGCGACCCGCACCCTCACCGCGCGCATCGCCCTCGCCAACCGCGACGATCTGCTGCGTCTTGGTCTGTTCGGGACCGCCACCATCGCCGTGCCGCCCGGCCCGCTCGCACCGATCGCCCCGCCGCTGGTGGTCCCGCGCAGCGCCGTCACCGAGATCCACGACAAGCCGGCCGTGTTCGTGCGCCACGCCGACGACGACTTCGAGCTGCACGAGGTCGTGCTCGGGGCCAGCGCGCCGGGCAAGGTCGCCGTGCTGCACGGCCTGCGCGAGGGCGAGCGGGTGGTGACCGCCGGCGTCTTCACCCTCAAGAGCGTGCTGCTCAAGGCGACCTTCGCCGAGGAAGAGGAGTAGCCGACCCGTGAACCTGCTCTCGGCGATCGTCGCCTGGTCGCTGCGCAACCGCGCGCTGGTGGTCGTGGCGGCCGCGCTGTTCGTGCTGTTCGGCCTGCGCTCGGCGACGCAGCTGCCGATGGACGCGGTCCCCGACATCACCAATACGCAGGTCCAGATCGTCTGCAGCGCCCCCGCGCTCGGGCCGGTGGAGATCGAGCAGTACATCAGCATCCCGGTCGAGCGGGCGATGTCCGGCCTGCCCCGCGTCACCGAGATCCGCTCGCTCTCCAAGTACGGCATCTCGCTGGTCACCGTCGTCTTCGAGGACGGCACCGACATCTACCGCGCCCGCCAGCTGGTCAGCGAGCGCATGTCCCAGGCCCGCGAGTCGATCCCCGCCGGCTACGGCGTGCCCGAGCTCGGGCCGATCTCCACCGGCCTCGGCGAGGTCTATCAGTTCGCCCTGCACAGCGACACCGGCGACCTCATGCAGCTCGAGGAGCTGCTCACCTGGTACATCGGCCCGCAGCTGCGCAGCGTGCCCGGCGTCGTCGAGGTCAACAACTTCGGCGGCTACGAGCGCGAGTACCAGGTCGTGCTCAAGCCCGAGCGCCTGCAAGCCCTCGGCCTCGCCGTCGGCGACGTCGTGCTCGCGCTCGAGCGCTCGAACGGCAACGCCGGCGGCGGCTACATCGAGCACAACCAGGAGCACTTCGTCATCGGCACCGATGGCCTGGTCAAGAGCCGCGAGGACCTCGAGCGCGTGGTGCTCGGCGCGACCCCGCAGGGCGTGCCGATCACCGTCGCCTCGGTCGGCGAGGTCCGCTTCGGCGGCAAGCTGCGCCGCGGCGCCGCCACCCAGGACGGCGAGGGCGAGGTCGTCGTCGGCGTCGCCCTGATGCTGATGGGCGAGAACTCGCGGACCGTCACCGCGGGCATCCAGGAGCAGCTCGACGAGCTGCGGCCGAGCCTGCCGCCGGGCGTGCGCATCGAGCCGTTCTACGACCGCGCCCTGCTGGTCGACCGCACCATCAAGACCGTCGCCACCAACCTGCTCGAGGGCGCCGCGCTGGTGATCCTGGTGCTGCTGCTGCTGCTCGGGGACCTGCGGGCCGGCATCGTCGTCGCGACCACGATCCCGCTGGCGATGCTGTTCGCCGTGATCGTGATGAACGCCACCGGCGCCTCGGGCAACCTGATGAGCCTCGGCGCGATCGACTTCGGCCTGATCGTCGACGGCGCCGTGATCGTCGTCGAGAACGCCGTGCGACGGCTCGCCGACGCCCAGCGGGCCAGCCCCACCCCGCTCACCTCCGAGCAGCGGGTCCAGGTGGTCCAGGACGCGACCCTCGAGGTCCGCGGCGCGACCGTCTTCGGCGAGCTGATCATCGCCATCGTCTACCTGCCGATCCTCGCGCTCGCCGGCACCGAGGGCAAGCTGTTCCACCCGATGGCCAACACCGTGCTGTTCGCGCTCGCCGGCGCGTTCGTGCTGTCGCTGACCCTGGTCCCGGTGCTGACCTCGTACCTCGTGCGTCCGAGCGCCGGCGAGCACGAGACCTGGCTCTTGCGACAGGTCCATCGCCTCTACGTGCCGGCCCTCGCCTTCGCCCTGCGCCTGCGCTGGATCACCCTGCTGATCGCCGCCGCCCTGATCGCCGCCGGCACCTCGCTGTTCGGCCGCCTCGGCGCCCAGTTCGTCCCGCAGCTCGACGAGGGCGACATCCTGGTCGAGGGCCGCCGCCTGCCCGGCACCGCGCTCAGCGAGTCGGTCGCCGACAGCCTGCGCATCGAGCGGGCCCTGCGGACCATCCCCGAGGTCGAGCACGTCGTCACCCGCGTCGGCTCGCCGACGATCGCCATCGACGTCATGGGCCTCGAGGCCACCGACACGTACATCACCCTCAAGCCGCGCGAAGACTGGCGGCCCGGCCTCGTCAAGGACGAGCTCGCCGCCGAGATCGCCGAGCTGGTCGAAGAGGCCGTGCCCGAGGTCGCCCCCGGCATCTCGCAGCCGATCCAGATGCGCACCAACGAGCTGGTCGCCGGCGTGCGCTCCGACGTCGGCGTCATCCTCTACGGCCCCGACCTCGAGCGCCTCGCCAGCGGCGGCGAGGAGATCGTGCGCCTGCTGCAGGACATCCCCGGCGTCGTCGACCTGCGCGCCGAGCAGCTCGCCGGCCTGCAGTACCTGCGCATCATCCCCGACCGGACCAAGCTCGCCCGCTTCGGCCTGACCATCGCCGACATCAACCTCGTCACCGAGACGATCAGCGTCGGTCACCAGGCCGGACGCATCCTCGAGGGCGAGCGCCGCTTCAGCATGATGGTCAAGCTCGACCACGGCTTCCAGGGCGACCTCCAGGCGCTCGCCACCCTGCCGCTGCGCGGCTCCGCCGGCCAATTCGTGCCGCTCGGCGACGTCGCCCGCCTCGAGCTGCGCCGCGGCCCCTCGCTCGTCAACCGCGAGCAACAGTCGCGCCGGATCGTCGTCGAGTTCAACGTCCGCGGCCGCGACCTGGTCTCGGTGGTCGAGGACGCGCAGGCCGCCCTCGACGCCGGGCTCACGCTACCACCCGGCTACCGCGTCGAGTACGGCGGCACCTTCGAGCACTACCTCGCGGCCCGCGACCGCCTGATGCTGGTCGTGCCGCTGGCGCTGGCGCTGATCCTGTTCCTGCTGTGGACCGCGCTCGGCCGCGTGCGCGCCGCGCTGATCATCTTCCTCAACGTGCCCTTTGCGATCGTCGGCGGCGTCATGGCCCTGTGGATCCGCGACCTGCCGTTCTCGATCTCGGCCGGCGTCGGCTTCATCGCCCTGTTCGGCGTCGCGGTGCTAAACGGACTGGTGCTGGTGTCCTTCGCCAATCGCCTCGAGGACGAGGGCATGGGCCACGAAGCGGCGATCAAGCAGGCCGCCGAGCTGCGCCTGCGCCCGGTGCTGACCACCGCGCTGGTCGCCTCGCTGGGCTTCATCCCCATGGCGCTGTCGACCGCGCCCGGCAGCGAGGTCCAGCGTCCGCTCGCCACCGTGGTCATCGGCGGCTTGATCACCGCGAGCTTCCTGACCCTGCTCGTGCTGCCCGTCGTCTATGCGCTGCTCGGGCGCCGCAGTCGACCGAAGCATTCGTCCGCGGTATAGCCTCCACGCGGCCTGCGGCGGCCCCAATCGGCCGGTTTACCGCTGTTGACACCCCGCGGCACTTCTCTATACTCCCGCGCGTGCGTGCCATCATCCTTGCTGCTGGTCGCGGGAATCGCCTCGCTCCGCTGACCGACGACCGTCCCAAGCCGCTCGTCGAAGTCCTGGGCCGCTCCATGTTACTGCGCACGCTCGACCGCCTGCGCGAGGTCGGCATCGATGACAGCGCCGTGGTCATCGTCACCGGCTACCGGGCGAACATGATCGAGGACCTCGTCAAGCGCGAGAACCTGGCCTGCGAGCTGGTGTTCAACCCGCACTGGCACGATTACCAGAACTGCCACTCGCTGCTGGTCGCCCGCGACGCCGTGCGCGGCGGGCCCTTCCTGCAGTTCGACGGCGACGTCGTGTTCGACGGCAAGGTCCTCCCGCGGATGATCGAGCCCCGCGACAGCGCGGCGCTGGCCGTCGAGGTCCGCCCGATGCCCAACGAGGAGGCGATGAAGGCCGTCGTCGCCGAGGACGGCACCTTGCTCGAGCTGTCGAAGACCCTCGACGCGGCCCGCTCGATCGGCGAGTACATCGGCATCACCCGACTCGACGTCGCGACCAGCGAGCTGGTGTTCGACGACCTCGCCCGCTTCGAGGTCGAGGGCATCACCCACGAGTACTACGATCACTCGTACCACCGCCTCGCGTTCTCCCGGCGCGCTCGCTTCAACATCGTCGACATCGCCGACTGTGAGGCGATGGAGGTCGATGATCTCGCCGATCTCCAGCGCGTCGAGTCGCAGCTGCGGAGCCGCGGACTCGCGTGAACACCCTCGATCCACTCCAGCGGCTGCGGGCCTGTCGCGGCTTCCTGCTCGACATGGATGGCACCATCTATGTCGACGAGCAGATCGTCCCGGGCGCGCTCGAGTTCATCCGCCACCTGGACGCGACCGGCCGGCGCTACCTGTTCTTGACCAACAACTCGGCGGCCCGCGCCGCCGACTACCACGCCAGGCTCGAGCGTATCGGCATCCGGGTCCCGCGCGCCCAGGTGATGACCGCCGGCGACGCGACCATCGGCCACCTGCTCACCTGCACGCCGTACCGCTCGGCCTTCGTGCTCGGCACGCCCGCGCTGGTGGCCGAGTTCGAGTCGAACGGCATCGACACCGAGGCCGCGGATCCCGACTGCGTGGTCCTCGGCTTCGACCTGACCCTGACCTTCGCGCGCCTCGAGCGGGCCTGCACCCTGCTGTTCGCCGGCAAGCCGTACTACGCGACCCACCCGGACCGCACCTGCATCACCACCCACGGCCTGATCCCCGACATCGGAGCGATCATCGCCGCCTGCCACGCGGTCACCGGCCGCAGCCCGAAGATCATCGGCAAGCCCGAGCGCGAGATCGTCGACGACGCGCTGCGCCGCCTCGGCGTCAGCGCCGAGCACACGGCGATGGTCGGCGATCAGCTCGACACCGATATGACCATGGCCCGCCGCGCCGACCTGTCCGGCGTGCTCGTCATGTCCGGCGAGACCACCGAGGCCCGCCTCGCCGCCTGGCCGCCCGCCGAGCGACCCTCGCTGATCGTGCCCGACATCGGGCACCTGGTCGACCTGCTGCGCTGAGCCTGCGCCGTCGGCCGGCCATCAGCCGGCCGACCCGTTCAGCGTCAGCCTCGTTCAGCATCAGCCCCGTTCAGCATCAGCCGCGGCTGGTCATCATCATCGTCACGAGCCCCTCGGCGCGCCGCCAGGCGATCACGACGAGCACCGCCCACAGGTTCAAGCCGACGACCACGGTCGTCAGCGCCAGCACGAACGGCAGGTGCAGCTCGTACAGCGCCAGCGACGTGACCGCGTACATCAGGAACATGTGGGTGCTGAGCCCGAGGTAGTTGGCCATGCCCATCGGACCCGCGAACATCTGCCGCGCGACGTCCGGGTCGATCGCCGGGCGCGGCGAACCCGGCTCGACGCCGACGCAGATCCTGGAGATGTTGATGTACGTGACCTCGTAGAAGCGCTGGGCGAAGCCGAAGAAGGCGTCGAGGAAGCGCGTCCACAGCCCGCGGCGCTCGGGCGGGCTCGCCGGGCCCGGCTGCGGCGGCGTGGCGACGGCGCGGGGCTCGGCCGGCGGATTGACCAGCAGTTCGAATCGCAGCCGCAGCTGATCGTGGAGGCCGGTGTGGATCAGGATGCTGAGGATGATGCTGAGCGCCGCCGGGACCGTCCAGATCCCCCAGTCGGGCGCCGTGCGCAGCGACATCGCCAGCCAGAAGGCGACACCGACGATGAAGTCGATCATGCCGTCGAGCAGCATCCCGCGGCTGCTGCCCTGCCGGGTCAGGCGCGCGAGCATGCCGTCGCAGCAGTCGAGGATGTGCGCCGCGAACATCAAGAACGCCGCCACCACCCACAGCAGCGAGCCGTCGGGCGCGATCATCACGACCGCCGCCCCGAGCAGGCCGAGCACGCCGCCCATCAGCGTGAAGTGGTTCGGCGTCGGCCGCCAGGACGCGTGCTGCCACGGCAGCAGCACCGCATACGCGATCGGCCGGTGGAGGATCAGATCGATCGACTCCTCCGTGAGCGGGTCCTTGAGGGTCCGCTCGTAGCTCCACCCTGGTGTGGGGGCCTCGGGGCGGGGCCCTCCCGGCGGCGACGACGACGGTGCCTCGGGTGTGGTCATGGTGACAGTGGGCCGGTGTCGCAAGAACGGCCGGGACTGTCAAGCGCGGCGTGCTGGCAGCCTCGGCCGCAGCAGCACGTGCAGCGCCATGAGCGCGCCGATCATCACGCCGAGCACCGCGCCGTAGACGACCACGACCTCCAGCTGTCCGAGCAGACAGAGCAGCATCCACACGAACACGTAGGTGTCGCGGCGGCCCAGGGCGCGGAAGTAGCCGCCGAAGCCGCGAACGCCGTAGACCTCGTCGACCGCCTGCGACTCGCGCTGGAACCAGATGCGAAAGCTGTACACGTCGCCGGTGCCGGTGCGGCTGTAGACCTCGTGGTACATGACGAGGTGGCCCCAGGCGCGCACCAGGGTCGCCACGACCGCCAGCGTCGCATAACCCCCGCCGAGCGTCAGCCCGGCGCAGATGAGGAACACCATGTCGATCACGTCGTCGCAGACGTTGTCGAGCCACTGCCCGAGGCGGCTGCCCTGGAAGCGCAGGCGGGCCATCTCGCCGTCGCAGGAGTCGAGGATCGAGTGCAGCTGCAACAGCACGCCGGCGGTCGCGATCGCGGCCCAGCCGCCGCGCAGCACGATCGCCGCGCTGGCCAGCCCGACCACCGACGCGGCCAGCGTGATGTGATTGGGACGCACCGGCGTGTACGAGAGCAGCCGGGTGATCGGGCTCGAGAACCGCCAGTTGACCCACCCGTCGATCAGCCCCTGATGCGACTTCGCCAGGGTCCTGCACAGCCCGCGCTCGGCCGCCCGCCGGGTCGCCTCGTCGACCACGCGCGTCCCCTGGACCTCGTCGCCGCGCACCACCTGCATGTCCGCCGGCGCCGCGCCGCCCGGCGCCACCCACACGACCTGCAGCGGCCGGTCGGGACGCAGCGGCAGCGGCTCGGCGGCGACCATCGCCAGGCCGATGCCCGAGCGCGACAGGCCCCACAGGACCCGCTCCAGCACGCTCAAGCCGCCCACCTGCAGCGCGTGGCCGCCCTCCGGGCCGACCTCCACGAAGGCGGTCGCGGACGGTAGCCGATCGGCGATGTCGGAGAACGAGGCGGCCATGGCGGCCGCTGCTTATCACAGCGGCGAGGACCTGGCGAGGGCGCTGCCTTGGCGCGCTGGCGCACGAACGCCGGACCGCGTCACCAGGGCACCACGTCACCGCGTCACCGCATCACCGCGTCATGCCGCGTCATGCCGCGTCATGCCGCGTCACGAGCGGCGGGCCAGGCGACGGACCTCCTCGGCCCGGTCCAGCGGGCAGACCAGCACGCGCCCGCCGCTGACCACCACCGCGACCCCGGTCATGCCGAGCAGCGTGACGTCGAGGCCCTCGCTCCACACCAGGGAGTCCTTGGTGTCGACCAGCTCGGTGCGGGCCGTCTTGGGCGCGACCGTCACGTTGTTGTGGTCATCGTGCGGCAGGGCCTCGTGCAGCGCGTCCCACGAGCCCAGGTCGGTCCATGGCACGCGCATCGGCACGACGCACAGGTCGCGCTGCTTCTCCATCACCGCGACGTCGATCGCCTCCGGCATGATCTGATCATACGCCGTGACCGTCGCCGACCAGGCATCCCCGGCGGTGGCCAGCGCCCGGGCCACCGGGGCCAGCGTGGCCCACAGGTCGGTGGCATGGCGCTCGAGCTCGGCGATGATGCGCGCCATCGGCATCACGAAGATCCCCGCGTTCCACAGGTAGCAGCCGGCGTCGACGAAGATCTGCGCGCGCGCGGCGTCCGGCTTCTCGATGAAGCGAAGCGCCGGATACACGACGGCCTCACCGCGGCGCGCCAGCGGCTCGGGCCCGCGTTCGATGTAACCGAAGCCGGTGCTCGGCCGCCGCGGCTGGACCCCGAGCGTGACGATCTCGCCGTGCGACTCCGAGTGCTCGCAGGCGACCGTGAGCAGGTTCGTGAAGCTGTCGATGTCGCCGATGTGGTGGTCGGCCGGCAGCACGATCACGGTGGCCGTTCGCACCTGCTCCTCCGACCAGCCCTGACGGCGCAGATCCTCGCGCACGTGCAGCACGGCCAGCGCGACGCAGGGGGCGGTGCTGCGCGGGCGCGGCTCGGGGATCACGTTGACGCTCAGCAGCTCCGGCACCGCCGCCTGGACCGCGGGCGCCAGCGCGATGCTGGTGACGACGTAGATCCGCTGCAGCGGGGCCATCCGGCGCGCGCGCTCGACCGCCGCCGCCAGCAGGGTGTGCGGCGGTCGCGAGCTGAGATGGAGCAGCTGCTTGGGCCGCGCAGCCGTCGATGCCGGCCACAGGCGCGTCCCGCCTCCGCCGGCCATGATGACCACAACTCTGAGAGGCCCGGCCGCGGACATGAGCCCGTGAGGGTACCTGGACCCCGGGCGTCATGCCAGGCTCGGCACCCTCGCCCTCCGCCATCCTCCTGGCCGGGCCGGCCCCCTCGCCCTATTGCCCACGCAGGCCCGGGGCGTCAGCGGCAGGCGCAAGCGCAGATGCAGCGACATCGGCACATCGATCATCGGGTCATGAACGACAGCCACGGCCGGGCCGGCTCGCGCGCCCGGCGGCGGCGCGCTGACCGACGCAGCGGCAGCGCGACTCGCAGCGGCGACCCACGGTGACAAGCTCGGCGCGCCCCGGCCCGCGCAGATCATCCGACGTCTCGCGTTTCCACGGCGCTGCAGCCCGCAGCCGGACCATGCGCTTCTTCACGCGCCGATGCAGTCGGCGAGCCGGCAAGAAGCGGCGACAAGGCCCGCGGCCTGGGCCACAGTCGCGGCTCATCGCCGCCGTCATGCTCGAGCAGCCCACCACGTCATCCGCGCTCCCCACGGAGGGGTCGCAGGCCGCCGAGAGCTCGCGGGCGGCGACCGAGCATGACGCGCTGCACCTGCGGCGGAGCCTGTCGCTCAACCTGGTCGGCTACGCGATCAAGCTGGTGCAGCCGTTCCTGTTGATCGCGGTGATCCGGCTCTACGGACCCGGGGCCTACGGGGTGTTCACGCTGGTGCAGGCGATCCTGACGGTGCTGATGCGGCTGACCCTGCTCGGCCTCGACAAGGGCCTGCTGTGGTGGATCCCCCGGCAGTCGCCCGCCGATGAGCGCCTCGGCCTGCGCGCCGTGGTCGCGTGGACGATGCTGTCCAGCTCCCTGATCGCGCTCGCCACGGCGCTGGTGCTCGCGCCGACGCTCGCCGCCTGGGCCGAGCGGCCCGACATCACCGAGAGCCTGCGCTGGATGGTGACCGGCCTGATCGCCATGGTCCTCATGGAGGTGTTCTCGCAGGCAGCCGCGGGCAAGCGCAACCTCGAGGCCCACGTCCTGTTCAAGAACGGCCTCGTCACCGTGATGATGCCGGCCGCCGCGATCGTCTTCTACTTCGCCGGCATGTCGGGCACCGGGCTCGCGCTCTCGTTCTTCGTCGCCCAGGCGCTCGGCCTCGCCGGCGTGCTGTGGTCGTTTCGTCGCGTGTTTCGCGGCTCGCAGTGGAGCGGCCCGCGGTGGGCGCTGCCGCCGGCGCTGTGGCGCTACTCGTGGCCGATGTGGCTCAGCGAGCTGTTGCTCGCCATGTTCCAGCGGCTCGACGTGTTCGTGCTCGCGGCGCTGACCGACGAGGTCGCGGTCGGCATCTTCGTCGGCGCGGCCACCTATGCCGCCAACATCACGTCGATCCGCGTGTCCTTCGACCCGATGGTCTTCGCGATGGTCGCGAGCATCCACCACGCCAACGACCGCACGCGCCTGCGCCGCAGCTTCGCGCACGCGTGGCTCATGGTCGCCACGCTGCAGATCCCGCTCACCGCGCTGATGCTCGCCGGCGCGGCGTGGATCATGCCCCTGCTCGGACCCAAGTACGCCGCCGGGGTCGAGCCCGCGATCGTACTCATCGCGCTGTACTCGGTGCACGGCCTGTTCGGCGGCAATCAGCACATCGTCAGCGGCTTCGGTCGCAGCGGGCTGACCGTGATCAACATGCTCGCCGCGCTGGCGATCGGCACGCTGCTGCTCTCGCTCCTGATCCCGCCCTACGGGGTCACCGGCGCGGCCTGGGGCATCGGGCTGACCTACGTCGCCCTCAACGCGATCTGGGCCGCCGAGGCCCGGATCATCACCGGCGGCTGGCACTACGAGCGCAGCATCGCCGAGATGCTCGCGCTCACCGGCGTCGCCGGTGGAGCCGCCGGCTTGACCTGGATATGGCTCGCGCCGTGGCTCACCTTCGACGGCTTCGACGGCGTCGCCCGCGTCGCCGCGCTCGCGGTGTTCGCCGCGATCTTCACCCCCGGCATGCTCGCGCTGCGGCGGCGGGCGAAGGCGACCGCGGCGCTCGGCGATCCGCTCAGGCCGATCGCGAGCGCAGCACCCAAAGATGATGATAAGGGTGCTCGGCGATGAAGCCGTGCTCGACGACCTCGAAGTGGGCCGCCATCTCCCGGGTCACCTCGCGGATCGGGTGCTGCCAGCCGAGCTCCCAGTGGTGCTCGCCGTTGAAGCGGTAGCGCCGCGGATACGGCACCGAGGTCCCCAGGCGCAGCTGCTTGCCGCCGACGTTGATCGACAGGCCGAGCTGGAGTCCGTGATACGGGAGGCTGATCAGGCACCACGGGGCGGCCCGGCGGGCCAGGCCGGCGAGGCAGGCGTCGAAGCGCTCGTGCGGCAGGTGCTCGAGCACCTGGAACGCGGCGACGCAGTCGAAGCGCAGGCCCTCCGGCAACGCCTCGTCGAGCGCCCCGACGTCCGCGACATAGTCGGGCTGGCGGCTCGCATCGATGTCGACCGAGCGGACCTCGATCCCCGATCGCTCGAGGTAGGCGCGAAACACCCCGGTGCCGCCCCCGATCTCGAGCACGCTGCGCGCCCCGGTCCGCATCGCCGCACGGATCTGATGCCAGTACGAGTCCCAGCGCCGCAGATGGTCGTAGCGTTCGAAGTCGTAGTGCTCGGGCAGGACTTGAACGGGCATCCGCTCGCCTATATCACAGATGATGCGGCCCTCAGCGGCGACGCGCCGCGGCCCGGTGCAGCCA
>NZ_JACCSO010000551.1 GCF_013812955.1 Nannocystis sp.
GTATCGATTCTTGTAGCCGTGGTCACGTTCGCCGGCTGTGCTGCCGAAACAGCGTCTTCCGCGACCGGTGGTGATAATACCAGCGTCGCGGATACTCCAGATATGGACGTACTCGATCCATCCACGACCGGTCCTTCACTGCCCACCACCGGCGGGGCGACAGACGTCGGCGACGCTTCGACCAGCGGCGACGCATCGACCGGCAGCGGCCCCCCGACCGGCGGTGACGCATCGACCGGGCCAACCACCGGCGGCGCGACCACGACCGGCGGCGCCGACACCGACGGCCTGTGGGCGCCCAAGCCCTGCCCGGTGATCTATGCTCAGGAGCTACTGCCCACCTTCGAGATCGAGTTCGCCCCCGAGCAGCTCGCGGCGATCACGGACGAGTGGCTGCTGGCGGACGAAAAGAAGACCTCCGAGCACGCCGTCAAATCCTTCAAATACGAAGATATCGTCATCACCAACGCGACGGCGCGGCTGCGCGGCAATCCGATGCGCTGGGCCGACCAGGGCAAGATGCAGCTCGAGGTCTCGTTCAACACCATCGACAAGAAGGGCCGGTTCATAGGGCTCAAGCACGTGCTCTTCGACGCCGCGGCCTACAACGTCAGCTTCCTGCGCGACCGGTTGGCCCTGGCGACCATGCGCGATGTCGGGCTCGCGGCCCCCTGCGCCAACAACGCTCGCCTGGTGCTCAACGGCAAATACTACGGGCTGTTCACCAACATCGAGAAGGTCGACAGCGAGTTCCTCGAGCGTAACTTCGAGGAGCCGGACGGCAACCTCTACAAGAAGACCGGCGGCCCCAACGCCATGGGCGGCGGCCTCGGCTGGAAGCGCCGGAACAACGAGGAGGACCCCGACAAGAGCGACGCGCATGCGCTGAACGACGCGAAGACCCTGCCCGAGCTGCTCGCGGTGTTGAACGTCGAACAGGCCCTGCTCGAATGGGCGGCGGAGGCCGTGATACCCGACCGCGACGGCTCCTGGGCGGGCGGGCTCAATCTCTACATCTACAACGACCCGAAGACCGGCTTCAACATCGTGCCCTGGGATCTGGACGACACCTTCACGCGCTTGCCCGCCGACACCGACCCCTACACTTTTAAAAAGCCGGCGGACGTATTCTGGGGCCGGCCCTGGTATGACATCACCACCGCCGACCCGGTCTGGTTCGCCAGGTACGTCGATACCATCGAATACGTGCTCGAGCACGGCTACGACGTCGCGGTGCTCCAGGACCGGATCGACAGCTGGGCCGCGCAGATCGCCGTCGCCGTCGAGGAGGATCCGAACAAGCCGTTCTCCACCAAAAAGCACCTCGAGCAGATCCAGCTGAAGCGGACCTACGTCGGCGAGCGCGCCGCGTTCCTCGCGGCCTGGCTCAAGTGCTGGCGAGACGGCGGCGCCAAGAGCAACGAGGGTAAATGCGAGCCACCCTGACACCGCCCCCTCGATCGACGCCCGAGGCGCCTCGGACCCCATCGGCCCCTCGGTGCGACGGCGCTCGCGGTTGCGCTCGCTGATGCGCGACGCGCCCCGTTGCCGCGGCCAGAGTGCCATGATAACTTGGCGGCCGCTTCGCTCACCGCCATGGAGCCCTCATGACCCTCTGCGGCGAAGATGCCGTGTTTCTCTACCACTCCCGCTCCAAGGACGCGCCTCCGGGCCGGGGCGTCGGCGAGGAGCTGCACGCGCCCGAGGCCACCTACGCCGCGCTCGGGCGGTTTCCCGACTGGCGGCGCGCGCTCTCGAACTTCGCCGATTCACCGTTCATCCTCGACGCATTGACCTGGGGGTCGGTGGAGCACTTCTTCCAGGCCTCGAAGTTCGTCACCCTGGAGCCGGCGTATTATCGCAGCTTCTCCGTCGATTCGGGGAGCCGGCTCGGCGGGACGCACGGGGCCGAGATCAAGAGCGCCGGGGGAAAGCGGGGGCTGCCGCTCGGCGCCGCGGACAGGGCCCACTGGGAGCAGATCAAAGATGATGTCATGCGCCGCGCCCTGCTCGCCAAGTTCACGCAGAACGCCGAGCATCAGGCGATCTTATTGGCCACCGGGCTCGCCAAGCTCACGCATCGGCCGCTGCGCGCGTCACATACCCGGGTCGAGGTCGAGCTGATGGAGGTTCGCGCGCGGCTGAGGATCATGAAGACCGCGCCCTGAGCGGGCGCTCACGCGATCGCCGACGTCGATCTCCCAGTCCAGCGCGACCAGAGCCTCCTGCAGCTCGCGCACGTTGGTCCCGATCGCGCCCAGCGCCAGGATCGGCCGGCCCGCCTCGTCCTCCTCATCTTCGAGCGTCGCCCAGGTCTCCGGACCGACCACCCCGTCGACTCCTCACCGTCGGGGGGTCCCCTTGGGCCCGCACAAACCCGCAAGCCCGCACCCGGCTCATTCGCGGCGGACAAGGCGCTCCCTGCGGAGCATCGCGTCGACGGCTCCTCGCCGGGGGCCGCTCGCCCACACGCTCGGCCACGTTCGCTTGCTGGTTCCGTCGGCTCGCCGCGCGAGGTATGACAGTGAGCCGTCCTGCTACAGGGGCGCCTACCATGTCCGATACACCTGCGACGCCTCGCTCGACGATGATCGGATCGATCGACGCGCTGATCAAGCACCGCCCGTCGCCGGCGGCGGGCCAGGACCTCAGCGAGGCAAGCACGCGCGAGCTGGCCCCGAACGAGAGCGCGGACACCGGCCGGCTGGGGCCGGCGCGCGAGCGCGACGCTGGCGCCCGTGACACCGCATCGCAGCGGCAATCCTGGCTCGACGTCGCGGCCGCGGGCCGGGCCCGACGTGGCGCCGAGATGGTCCACCTCAGCCCCGGCGCCGTGATCCCGGGCACCCGCTACCGCCTGCTGCGCTGGCTGGGCGACGGCGGCATGGGCGTGGTCTACGAGGCCGAGCACATCGACATCGAGCGCCGCGTGGCCGTCAAGATCTTGCGCCTCGAGGTCTGCGATCAGCCGCAAGCGCTGCAGCTGTTCCGCGACGAGGCTCGCGCCGCCGGCCGGATCGGCTCGGCCCACATCGTCGAGATCCTCGACTTCGCCGAGCTGCCCGACGGCCGCCTGCTGTACACGATGGAGCTGCTCCGCGGGCGCCCGCTGTCCCGCGAGCTCGCCGAGCGGCCGCTGTCGCCGGCCCGCACGATCGCGATCCTGCGCCAGATCTGCAAGGGACTCGCCAGCGCCCACGCAGCGCACATCATTCACCGCGACATCAAGCCCGACAACATCTTCCTCGAGGATCGCCAGAGCCGGCCCGACATCGTCAAAATCCTCGACTTCGGCATCTCGATCTTCATGGCCGGGACGTCCGTCACCGACGCCAACATCCTCGGCACGCCGCTGTATCTCGCGCCGGAGATCATCGACGGCGACGCCTTCGACGCGCGCGTCGACATGTACGCGGTCGGCTGCACGGCGTTCGAGATGCTGACCGGGCGCCCGCCCTACGAGGGCACCATCAAGGATCTGCTGTTCGCCCACCGCTACGCCCCGGTGCCGTCGCTGCTCACGCTGACCCGCGATCACGACGTGCCCCAGGCGCTCGCCGAGGTCGTCATCTGCTGCCTCGCCAAGCGGCCCGACGAGCGCTACGCCGACATGAACGACCTCGAGGCCGCGCTGTGCGAGGCCCAGATCGCCGCCCGGCTCGAGACGGCGTGGGACGACCTCGCGTTGCCCGACGTCGACAGCGACCGCCGCGACCTGATGCTGCGCGGCATGCCCGACCCGGCGATGAGCGGCGCCCAGGTGCGCTCGCGCAAGCGCACCTACGTGGGAGCGGCGCTCGCCGCCTGCCTGCTGCTCGCCGGGGGCATCTACGTGGCCCGCAGCCAGACCGCGGTGGTCGTGCGGGACGACCCGGAGCTCGTGCGCCTCGAGGCCGAGGCGCGCAGCGCCGCCGCCCGCGTCGCCTTCGTCTATCCGCCCGCCGACGATCCGCAGGGCCCGACCGCCTACCACGCGATCCGCGAGCTCGAGGGCCTGCAGGGCACCAACAGCCGCGCCGCCCGCGAGCTCGCAGGCTCGCTTCGCCGCCAATTCGCCGGCACGCTCGGCGCCTTCGGCGACCGCCTGTGGAGCCGCCCCGGCGGCCTCGAGTTCGCCGTCGACGCCTACGCCCAGGCGCTCCTGTTCGACCCCGACCTCGAGCCCGCGGCCTCGCGCGCCGACCTGACGCCCGGCCAGCTCGCGCGGCTGGCCGAGAAGGCCGTCACCCGCGGCTTCAACGCGACCGAGCTGATCGCCGTCGAGCCGCTCGTCGTGCTCGCCGAGTCCGACAT
>NZ_JACCSO010000176.1 GCF_013812955.1 Nannocystis sp.
GGCCGCGGGGGCCTCCTGTGGTGGATCGCCGGCGCCGCGATCGTCGCGCTCGGCCTGACGCTGGTGCTGCTCGGCGTGCGCTCGGTGATCCCGCCGCTGGCCGCCGGCGTCGCCGCGCTCGCCCTGCTCGGCGCGGCCTGTGTCCGCATCCTCACCCCCGCGGTCGCGGTCGCGGTGTTCGGCATGGGCCTCGGCTGCGCCGCGCTGATCACGGTGCTCGGGGTGACCTCGGGCTTCGAACACGAACTGACCGCCCGCCTCGCCCGCATCAACGGCCACGTGCTGCTGCTCGAGTACGGCCAGGACTTCGACGAGTACCCGCAAGTGGTCGAGCGCTGGCGCGCGGACCCGCGGGTGGTGGCGGTCTCGCCGTTCGCATATGCGATGGCGGCGGTGGTCCCGGCCCCGATCCCGGGCCCGAACGAGCGGCGCCCGAACGAAGCTGTCCCCGAGGACAGCAGCGAGCAGGCCCAGCCCGAGGACCGCCTGCGCACCCCGGCGATCGCGGTGGTGAAGGCGCTCGACCCGGTCCTGGCGGCCGGCATGCCCGGCGTGCCAAAGATGCTGCGCGGCGGAGACCTCGGCGCGCTGCGCCCCGGCGATGTCCAGCACGCACCCGGCGTGGCCCTCGGCTACCGGCTGGCCGCCCGCCTCGGGGTCGGGGTCGGCGACTTCGTGCGCCTGGTGATCCCCGCGGAGCTGGATGGCAGCGCCGACTCGGTCGCGCGCCCGCCGAGGCACGCCCGCTTCGAGGTCCTCGACCTCGTCGACACCGGCATGACCGAGTTCGACACGTCGCTGGCGCTGGTCCACCTCTCGGCCGGACAGTCGCTGTTCTTCGACGAGGGCCGGGTCACCGGCGTCGAGTTCACGCTGCGCGACGCGGAGCAGGCGGACGGGCTGGCCGCGGAGCTGGTGGCGGCGACCGGCCCGACCTTTCACGCGACGACGTGGCGCCAGCAGAGCGAGGGCACCATCGCCGGCCTGCGCCAGATCCGGGCCGCGGTCTCGCTGGTGCTCGGCCTGCTCGAGCTGGTCGCGGCCTCGGCCCTGATCGCCAGCCTGCTGCTGCTGGTCCGCCGCAAGCGCGGCGAGATCGCGGCGCTGATGGCCCTCGGCGCCGACGGCCGCACGGTCTTCTGGATCTTCGAGGCGGTCGGCCTGCTCGCCGGCATGGTCGGCGCGGCGGTCGGGCTCGGGCTCGGGCTGCTGCTCAGCGGGCTGGTCGCGGCGTATCGCTATCCGCTGAGCGGGGACGTATATCCGGTCGATCATTTGCCGGTGCATCTGACGGCGGTCGATGTGATCGCGCCCGGAGTGGCGGCGATGCTGCTGTGTGCGCTCGTCAGTGGGCCGGTCGCGCTGGTGGCGGCGAAGCTGCCGCTGCTGCCGGGGCTGCGGCGCTAGGGGCGGCGGGCGCGACGGTGATCAGGAGCGACGCAGGCGCAGGGAGTTGAGGACGACGGTCAGGCTGCTGAGGGCCATGGCGAGGGCGGCGAGGGCCGGGTGCAGCGAGCGCAGGGCGGCCGGGGCGGCGGCGATCGGGTGCAGGACTCCGGCGGCGATCGGGATCAGCACGAGGTTGTAGATCGAGGCCCACAGGAGGTTCTGGCGGATGATGCCGACCGTGCGGCGTGACAGGGCGAGGGCCTCGGGCAGCGCGCGCAGGTCGCTGCGCATGAGGGTGACGTCGGCGGCGTGGATCGCCACGTCGGTGCCGGTGCCGATCGCTACGCCGACGTCGGCCTGGGCGAGCGCGGGGGCGTCGTTGATGCCGTCGCCGACCATCGCCACCGGGCCAGCTCGTCGGAGCTCGACGATCGCGCTGGCCTTGTCGCCCGGCAAGACCTCGGCGATCACGTCGGCGGCGGGCATACCGGCCTCGGCGGCGATCGCCAGCGCGACCTGCCGCTGATCGCCGGTCAACATGACGACCCGCAGGCCGTCCCGGCGCAGCGCGGCGACCACTCCGGCGGCCTCGGGGCGCAGGCTGTCGGCCAGGCCGAGCACGCCGATCAGGGCGCCGCCCCGCGCGACCCATACCAATGTTTGCGGGGTGTTCGCGGCGTGGGTGGGGAGCAGCCAGAGCTGGGGGGCGGTCCCGGACTCGCCGGCGTCGGCTGTCTCAAGGGACAGGCTTCCCTGTCCTGCGGCACGAGGTGGTTCGTTGTTGGCTGTCCCGAGGGACAGGTCGTTCGTGGATGTCCCGGGGGACATGTTCATGGTCGGGAGGGAGCATGTCCCGGAGGACAGGTCGGCGGCGGCGGCGTGCAGCGGGCTGGTGTCGATGGCGTTGCTCTGCAGCCAGCGCTCGCTGCCGACCAGCAGGGCGGCGCCGTCGAGCTCGGCGCGCAGGCCGTGGCCGCCGATGGCGCGGTGTTGGCTGACCTTCGGCAGATCGAGGTCGAGCTCGCGGGCGGCGGCGACCAGGGCCTTGCCGAGCGGGTGTTCGCTGTGGGCCTCGGCGGCGGCGGCGAGGCGGAGCAGGGTGCGTGGGTCTTGGCCGGGGGCGGGCAGCAGGGCGCCGAGGGTGGGTTTGCCGCGGGTGAGGGCGCCGGTCTTGTCGAGCACGATGGTGCGCAGGGCCTGGGCGCGCTCGAGGGCGACCATGTTTTTGAACAGGATGCCGCGGCGGGCGGCGGCGCCGGTGCCGACGACGATCGCGGTCGGGGTGGCGAGGCCGAGGGCGCAGGGGCAGGCGATGACGAGCACGGCGACGGCGCGCAGCAGGGCCTCGCCGGGTCCGGCGATCAGCGACCAGATGCCGAAGGTGAGGGCGGCGAGCGCCAGCACGATCGGCACGAACACGGCGGCGACGCGGTCGACGAGCCGCTGCACCGGGGCCTTGCTGCCCTGGGCGTCGCGCACGAGGCGGACGATCTGGGCCAGGGCCGTGGCTGCGCCGACGCGGGTGGCCTCGATCTCGAGCGCGCCGTCGCCGTTGAGGGTCGCGCCGGTGACCGGGTCGCCGACCTCCTTGGCGACCGGACGGCTCTCGCCGGTCAACATGCTCTCGTCGACGCTCGAGCTGCCCGCGACCACGCGCCCGTCGACGGGGATCGCCGCGCCGGGGCGCACGAGCACGCGCTCGCGCACCTTGACGCTCGCGGCCGGGACCTCGAGCGCCTCGCCGCCGCGCAGCACGATCGCGGTGGCCGGACGCAGGGCCAGCA
>NZ_JACCSO010000231.1 GCF_013812955.1 Nannocystis sp.
CCACCACCCGCAGCAGCCCCTCCGACGCGAGCGCGGGCTGGGCCGCGATCAACTGCTCCGGGCGCGGCGGGCCGGGCTTCGCCGAGTCCGCGCGGGCCAGCTCGCGCAGCGCGAAGAACAGGTGCTCGCCCTCGCCTTCGATCAGGGCCTCGGTGAGGGCCAGGTCGCCGCGGTAGCTCGACACCGAGGTGCCGACCAGCAGCCCGGAGAGGGCGACGACGACGGCGAGAAAGCCGGCCTCGTGCACGTGCGTGCGCCACGGCATGCGAGGCGCGAGTATATCCTGGTCGCTCATCCCGTTG
Source organism: Nannocystis sp. (assembly GCF_013812955.1). Classification (GTDB taxonomy): domain Bacteria; phylum Myxococcota_A; class Polyangia; order Nannocystales; family Nannocystaceae; genus Nannocystis. The sequence goes on from NZ_JACCSO010000231.1 coordinate 303, forward strand.
GTGGTCCACTAGCGAGCGCCGTGCCGGGGCCGGGCGGACAGGATCTCGCGCAGTTGCAGGCGGGTCCGCGGGCGGTCGGCGCGTTCTGCCGGCCAAGTCCGCCGGCCAGCACTTCAGCACTCGCGCCACTGCCAGCGCAGCGCTCAGCACTTCTTCCACTGCCAGTGGAGGATCTTCTGGAACTGTCCGTCGATATCGGTGTTGTTGAAGATGCCCTGACCCTTGCTGTTCGCCACGGCGTTGAGGGTCAAGGTGGTGTTGATGCCGAAGATCGCCGAGGTGCCGCACGGCGACCACACCACCGACTCGAGCGGAATGACGTCGGTATAGTCGTAGAAGTCGTCGAAGTATCCCTTGAGCTCGGTGTGATACTTGGCCCCGATGGGCACGCCGGCGAAGATGTAGGACGAGGTCTGGCGGGCCCTGATCTTGTCCTCGAGGTAGGCGTAGCCGCGCGTATTGACGGTAGCGAGCGAGACCTGCCAGCCGCCGGGCACGTGGAGCCTGACGGCCGCCTGACAATTCGTGGTCTTGACGGCCGGGCCCGGCGGGTGCTCGAGCAGCATGTCCTTGAAGATGATGATGAAGCTGGTCTTGTCGGCGTTGATCAAGGACTCGTAGGAGGCGTCGTTCGGGCAGCCGACGCCCTTTGCCTTGATCTCCTCGATGTAGATGTCATTCGGATCGGGCGCCGCCTGCGGCTCGGGCGGGCCGGAGAAGAACGTCTGGCACTGGTGCGACTGGCAGGACGGCACCTGGTATAACCAGGCGCTGAACTACCAGCAGTGCAACGACGGCACGCAGATCACCTCGATCACCTGCAACTGAGGCGGCGCCCCGGGCGTCGGGCAGCATAAACGCGGACGACCCCGCGCGCCGTCATGGCGCCCGGGGTCGTCGCATATGGGGCCCATGCCCGCATATGCTCATGCGGTCAGGGCAGATGAAGGCCGTCGAGCTTCTTCTGGATGGCCTCCTTGGTGTCGCCGAAGCGCTCCTGGATCCGTCCGTACAGCTTGTCGGCGGAGCCCTCGGACTTGAGGAAATCGTCGTCCGTCAGCTCGCCCCAGATCTTCTTCGCCTTGCCCTTGATCACGTCCCAGGCGCCATTTGCTTGATCTTGATTCATCACACACTCCTTTTCGCCTGGCAAAGATAAAGGGGGTCGATGGGAAGTCAAGGCGAGCTCTGGCGGCAGCTTCACCCGTGATTACGTGCATTTCGAAGATAGCAAATCCGCGGATCCTGCGCGGCGCGCAGGGCAAAGCGGCGCCCGAGCGCCGCGCGCCGGCGAATTGTTCAATCTTCTCGTTGGTCCGCTCCGTGGCCGTCACCGGCCCGCTTGCCCCCGGCGCGCGCGCCCCGAGGCCCGACCGGCCACCGGCGCGGCAAATATTTTCTGGAGGGTGGACAAAGGCGCGAGTAAAGCCGGTCGACAGCCCAGTAATCAGGAGGTCGAACCGCCGATGACGGGCCGGGGCCGACGTGCGATGCTCCGCCTATGCTGCCAGACGGCGACGCACAGACCCTGGGTGCCGCAATGAGCCTGTATCGCGGCGGTCAACCGCTGGCGGCGGCGCTGGTATGGGCCGAGCTCGCGCGCGGCGGCATGGCGTCGGCGCAGCTATGGTGCGCGCTCGGGTCGGCGCTGATGCAGAGCCGCGGACGGCTGGTGCGGCGGCCCTTCGAGCTGTGGGCCGGCAAGGTGTTCAACCGCGGCGCATCGGCGATCGCCGGCACGGAGTACGCGGCGCCGGTGAACGACTGGCTGACGGAGCTGCCGGAGGCGCGCACCCAGCCGCCGCTGGTGGACGCCGAGCTCTCCGAGATGATCGAATTCTTGCTGGTCAACGAGCGCGTGCTGCCCGACGCGGTCGGATCGCTCGGTGACAGCGACCGCATGGGCGTGGTGATGGCCCTCGGGGACCGCGGCGATCCGCTGTACGTGCCGCTGCTGCGGTGCGCGATCGAGGGGCAGTTCGGCGGCGGGGCAGCGCGGGCGGCGGCCAAGCGGGTCGGACCGTTCCTCGGGCGGGCGGACCTGCAGGCGTCGATCGAGGCGGCGCGCACATCCCCGATCGCGGAGGAGCTCGGGCCGTATCTGCAGGCGGTGCTCTCACGGTTGCCGGAGGGCTGGGACGCGCCGCGCACCCGAGCCTGTCCGCCCTACCTGGGGATCGGTCGCATCGACGTCGCGCTGGTGTCGGCGGGGCCTCGTCCGGCCGACATCGCCGGGCTGCTGCGCGCGCAGCTCGGGGCGTCGGCCCGCGACGCTGAATCGTGGGTCCGCTTCGCGCCGTGTGTGTTAAAAAAGGGGGCGATGCGCCACGATGCTCTGCAGCTGCAGTCCGCGCTCGAGCCGATGGGCGCGAAGCTCGAGCTGCACGGGTTCACGTGGGGTCATGAATCCTCGCCCTCCGAGGTCCGGCCGGCGAGCACCAAAAAACCGTGGTGGAAGTTCTGGTGAGCGCGAGCCGGGCCAGGCCGGGATCAGGTGTGGAGATTGCCGGTCAACCACATCACCAGCAGGACCACGAGGATGAGGAACGCAGGCGACCAGCCCGCGAAGCCGTAGCGCGAGTGACCGAAGCCGCCGCCGCCGAGGGCCAGAACTAGCAAAACGATGAGGATGATCATCAACATGGGTTCACCCTACGACCGAACGACGCAGAGGCCCGCCGATTGTGGTCCGGGGCGCCCAGGCCGTGATTGGGCCGCCTGGGGGTCCATATCGGGTGAAGAGGAAATGGGCGTGTGTCCATATGCGCATGAGCCGCGGTCCCGTAGACCCGTGCTGGCAGCGTTTTGTGGGATAATTCGAGTATAGGCCGCAAAGTAGGAATAGCGGCCTGTCGTCGGCCCCCGTTTGCAGATATGCCGCGCGGTCTTGCAGCGGCTTCCCATTTGCAGCGGCGCCGCGACGACTCGGGCATCTATCCGAACAGCGACGGCTCGGGCGCGAGGCAGCCGGGGTCGTCATTGCGCGGACTGTTGACGTGGTGCGATACCGGCGTCGCTACCAGTAGATCGTCGGGCGCCGGCCCGAGCAGCTCGGTGAGCGCCGCCTTGTCGGCCGGGCGCGCCGACCTCGGCAGCGGCACCAGCCACCGGTGAAGCTGCCCGCGCGGCACGATCGCCGGCATGCGATCGTGGTGGGGCTCGACCACGTGATTCGGCGTGGTGGTGAGGATCAGGAACCGCCGGGTCACCTCGCCGGTCGTCTCGTCGCGGTGGTCGCGGTACAATCCCGCGAGCACCAGCAACTGGCCGGCAGGCGCGTGAAACCAGTAGGGCTGGCGGTGCTCCTTCGGGCCGGACCACTCGTAGAAGCCGTCCGCGAGCACGCCGCAGCGCCCGCGCGCGAAGGCCTCGCGAAAGGTCGGCAGCGTCGCCGCGGTCTCGGCGCGGGCGTTGATGAAGCCACCCGGGCGCTTGTCCTTGCCCCACGGGCTCGGCAGGCCCCACACGCCGAGCTCGAGCCGGCGACCTTCCTCCGCCTCACAGACGATCGCCGCGGGCTGGGTGGGGGCGACGTTGTAGCGCGGGCGGTGGCTCTCTCGCAGCGCCGGCGAGATCTCCGCCTGCACGAGGCCGGCGAGCGCCTCGAGGTCGGGGGTGGTCAGCGTGTAACGGCCGCACATGGCCCGGGAGTATCACCCCGGTCGCGCCGGGCGGCCAGCGAACTCGGCGCGGTTCCGGGCGAATCGTCGCATGTAGGGCGGGCATATGCGGCACCATGGCCGATGATGCAGCTGATGCAGCGCTCGACGCGGTTCACCGCGGCCCTCGTATTGACCGTGCTCACCGCTTGCGGCGGGAAGCGGACGACGTCACCCGGAGATCAGGGCGCTGCCCGGTCCACCGCTGAGTCGGCCGTGCCCGCGATGAGCGCGCAGGTCGCGGAGATCCTCGCGACGATGAACCCCGCGATCGCGCCCTGCGAGGATTTTTATCAATACGCGTGCGGGGGCTGGCTGGCCAGCCACGAGATCCCCGAGGATAAGCCCTTCACCTCGCGCGTGGCGATCATCGACGATCGCAGCCACGAGATCCTGCGTGAGCTGCTCGAGCAGGCGGCGAAGCAGCCCGGCGACGATGAACGCAGGACCAAGATCGGGGACTTCTACGCGGCTTGCATGGATCAGGCCGCCATCGACGCCGCCGGGGTGACGCCGCTGGCGCCGGCGCTCGCGCAGATCGCCGCAGTGAAGGACCTCCAGGGCGCCTACGAGGCGGCCGCGAGCCTGCGGGCCCTCGGGGTCGAAGCATTCATGATCGCCGAGATGGACGCCGACTACAAGGCGCCGCGCACGCATCTGCTGGGGATTCGCCAGGGCGGGCTGGGCCTGCCGGTCCGTGATGATTACGTGCAGGAGGACGAGCCGTCGCGGGCCCTGCTCGGTCGTTATACGCGGCACATCGCCGACATGCTGGTGCTCGCGGGTGATCACAAGCAGGACGCGGACCGCTGGGCGCCGGAGATCGTCGCGCTGGAGACGGGGCTTGCGCGGGCCTCGTTGCCGCTCGAACAATTGCGGGAGATCGAGGAGACCTATCACAAGACATCGGTGCCGGCGCTGCGCGAGCTGACCCCGGGGCTCGACTGGCGCCGGGTGTTCGCGGCGGCCGGCAATCCCGGGGTCACGCACGTGAACGTCGCCACCCCCGAATTCTTTCGCAGGTCGAGCGAGCAGCTGCGACGGACCAAGAGCGAGGTGCTGCGCGCCTACCTGCGCTGGCAGCTGATCCGCGCCACTGCCCAGCACCTGTCGGGGCCGATCGAGGCCCGCAGCTTCGAGTGGACGGCGACCTTGACCGGGCAACGGGCCCTGCCGCCGCGCTGGCGGCGATGCGTCGATCGCACGGTCACGGGGCTGCCCGAGGCGGTCGGGCGCGACTACGCGGATCGGGCATTTGCCGGCGCCAGCAAGCCGACCGCGCTCGCGATGATCGTGGCCATCGAGCAGGCGTTCGAGCGCGGGCTCGACGGCCTGGGCTGGATGGACGAGGTCACGCGGGGGCGCGCACGGGAGAAGGTCGCGGCCATCGGCAACAAGATCGGTTTCCCCGATCGATGGCGGGAGGAGCCGCCGGTCACGATGGACCGGAAGGATTATTTCGGGAATCACGCCGCGGTGATGAAGGCCGAGGTCATGCGGCAGCTCGGCAAGGCCGATCGGCCCGTGGATCCGGACGAGTGGCTGTCGCCGGTCAGCGTGCTCAACGCGTACGCCAACCCGCTGGGCCCGGATATGATGTTTCCGGCGGCGATCCTGCAGCCGCCGCTGTTTTCGATCGAGCTGCCCATGGCGGTCAACTACGCGGCGATCGGCGCGATCATGGGCCACGAGATCACCCACCACTTCGACGATCAGGGCCGCAGATTCGACGCGAAGGGCGCGCTGGCGGGCTGGTGGACCGACGCGGCGGCGGCCGGCTTCGCGACCGCGACCCAGTGTGTCGTCCGGCAGTACGACGCCTACGAGCTCGCCCCGGGCCAGCGCGTGAACGGCCGTCAGACGCTCGGCGAGAACATCGCGGATATCGGCGGCTTAAAATATGCGCACGCGGCCTATATGCAGTGGGCCGAGCAGCACCCCGAGCGCTCGCCGGTGCCGGGCCTCGATGCCGAGCAGCTGTTCTTCGTCGCTTACGCCCAGACGTACTGCAGCAAGGAGACGCGCGAATTCGAGCGCATGCGTCTGCTCGGGGATGTGCACTCGCCGTGGCGGTTTCGCGTGATCGGGCCGCTGGCGAGCTCGCCGGCGTTCGCGGCCGCGTTTTCGTGCGCCGTGGGCACGCCGATGCGCCCCGCCCAGGTATGCAGCGTCTGGTAGCGGTCATGGCAGATTTCTATTGGCTACTGACCGGGCCTGCGGTACCCACGTTATCTTGACCCCTCCAGGAGCGCCCGTGAACGATCCATCCGACAAGCCCGCCGAGAAGACCCCCCTGACCACAGCGTTCGGTGCGCCGGTCGTCGACAACCAAAACAGCATGACCGCCGGCCCGCGCGGGCCGCTGCTGCTGCAGGACGTGTGGCTGCTCGAGAAGCTGGCCAACCTCAACCGCGAGATCATTCCCGAGCGTCGCATGCACGCCAAGGGCTCTGGCGCGTTCGGCACGTTCACGGTCACGAACGACATCACGCGGTACACCCGCGCCAAGATCTTCAGCGCGGTCGGCAAGCAGACCGAGATGTTCGCCCGCTTCACCACAGTGGCCGGCGAGCGCGGGGCCGCTGACGCCGAGCGCGACATCCGCGGCTTCTCGCTCAAGTTCTACACCGAGGAGGGCAACTGGGATCTGGTCGGCAACAACACCCCGGTGTTCTTCGTCCGCGACCCGCGGCACTTCCCGGACCTCAACAAGGCCGTGAAGCGCGACCCGCGGACCAACCTGCGCAGCGCCGGCCACAACTGGGACTTCTGGACCAGCCTGCCCGAGGCGCTGCATCAGGTCACCATCGTGATGAGCGACCGCGGCATCCCGGCCAGCTATCGCCACATGCACGGCTTCGGCTCGCACACCTTCAGCTTCATCAGCGCCGGCGGCGAGCGCTTTTGGGTCAAGTTCCACATGCAGACGCAGCAGGGCATCATGAACCTGACCGACGCCGAATCTGCCGAGCTGATCGGTCGCGACCGTGAGAGCCACCAGCGCGACCTCTACGAGGCCGTCGAGCGCGGCGACTTCCCGAAGTGGACGGTGTCGATCCAGGTCATGCCGGAGGCCGACGCCGAGAAGGTGCCGTACCACCCGTTCGACCTGACCAAGGTCTGGCCGCACGGCGATTACCCGCTGATCGAGGTCGGCACCATCGAGCTGAACCGCAACCCCGCCAACTTCTTCGCCGACGTCGAGCAGAGCGCGTTCGCGCCCAACAATCTGGTGCCCGGCATCGGCGTCTCGCCCGACAAGATGCTGCAGGCGCGCCTCTTCGCCTACTCCGACGCGCAGCGCTACCGGCTCGGCGTCAACCACCACCAGATCCCGGTCAACGCCGCCCGCTGCCCGGTCCACAGCAACCACCGCGACGGCGCGATGCGGGTCGACGGCAACTACGGCAGCACCGTGCATTACGAGCCCAACAGCTACGGCCAGTGGGAGGAGCAGCCGCAGTACCGCGAGCCCCCGCTCAAGATCCGCGGCGACGCCGACTTCTGGGACTTTCGCAAGGACGACGCCGATTATTATAAACAGCCCGGCGACCTGTTTCGCCTCATGAGCCCCGCGCAGCAGCAGGTCCTGTTCGACAATACTGCGCGGGCGATGGGCGACGCCCCCGATTTTATTAAACGGCGCCACATCGACAACTGCGCCAAGGCCGACCCGGCCTACGGCGCCGGCGTGGCCAAAGCCCTGGGCCTCTGACCCGCAGCGCAGCGCAGGGGGCCGCTTACGCGCGCCCCTGACCGCGCGTCATTTGAGCAAATCCGTACACTTGCATGGTCCTACTGGGCGAGCTGGGTTATGGCAGCGAGGTCGGTCGCTACGCCTCATATGGGCCCCGCGGCGGTGGCGCGATCTCCGCCTGAACGAGGCGGCGAGCGCCTTGAGCTCGGGGTTGGTCAGCGTGTAGGAGGCGCACAGGCCGGGTGCGTCGTCCGGCGAGGCGCCAGCGGCCCCGGCGAGTCCACACAAGCGAGGCGTGCGCGAACAGCCCGGCGCGTTGACACTCGGCCGGCCCCACGCTACCTAGGCTTGCGAGCCATGCTCACCAACCTGCACATCCGCAACTTCAAGTCGCTCCGCGACGTCACCATCGCACCCGGTCTTGTCACGGTGCTAATCGGAGAGAATGGTTGCGGCAAGAGTAATTTCCTCGAGGCGATTGCGATGGCCGGCGCTGGAATTGGTGAGAAACTCGACAATGAGTTCCTTGTGAGCCGGGGGATCCGCGTGACCGAGCCTCCATTCATGCGTTCAGCGTTCACGCCTCAAGATGAGCCCATCAGCGTGGATCTCTGTTACGGTGCAGATCGGGCCTCGCTCCGTTTGAATCATGACAATACCGGCCCCGACTTCGGCTGGACGAATCTGAAGCTCAGAGACGACGAGGACCTCCCCGGGAGGCCCTCCCTCACGACCCAAGTGAATGAGCAGGGGAAGCTGTCCGTGAGAGTTTGGGATGGCGCGGGTCTGGCCCGCGAGCTCGAATTGACGGATATGGAAGAAGTCGGCCGTCTCCTCGAGGAGCTTTGGAACCATCGCAAGGATTATGGCGAACGACTGAGGCCGTTGACCCACTACGTCATCTATTCGCCCGAAAACACCGCGCTGCGCACCTTCGAGGTCGAGGGCCAGATCCAGCCGCTCGGCATCAAGGGCGAGGGCCTGTTCAAGCTGCTAAAGAGCCTGAGCGGCGACGCGGAGCGAATCGCGGAGATCAAGGAGAATCTGCGCCTCATCGACTGGTTCGCCGACTTCAAGCTCCCGACCGTGCTCGCGCCTTACGAGCGGCACCTCGAGATCCGCGATCGATACATCGGGGCGGCAGACGGCGGCGAGGCGGGGTACTTTGACCAGCGCAGCGCCAATGAAGGCTTCCTGTTCCTGCTGTTCTACTTCACGCTGTTCATCAGCCCCGACACCCCGAAGCTGTTCGCCATCGACAACATCGACGCGTCGCTCAACCCGAAGCTCTGTACCGAGGTCATGCGCCGCTTGACCGCGCTCGCGCAGAAGCACGGCAAGCAGGTCCTCATCACGACGCACAACCCGGCAGTCCTCGACGGGCTCAACCTGCACGACGACGAGCAGCGGTTGTTCACGGTCCGCCGCAGCAGCACGGGGGAGACGAAGTTGCGACGCGTCTCCGCCCCCAAGTCGCTGGCGGGTGAGGCTCCAGTCAAGCTCTCGGAGGCGTTCTCTCGCGGGCTCCTGGGTGGACTTCCGCAAAATTTCTAGTATCAACGGCTGCCGTGGGAGACTTCGCCATCATCGCCGAGGGGATCACCGATCAGGTGGTCATCAAGAACCTTCTTCTCGGCATCCACGCCGACCAGGACGAGGAGCCGTTTGTCACCTTCGAGCAGCCCCGACTGGACGAGTCGGCGCGCCAGGGCGAGCACGCTGCCGGCGGCTGGACGCTGGTCCTGCAGTACTTCCGGGAGGGCCTCTACAAGCAGGCGCTGCAGACCAACACCTACCTGGTGATCCACATCGACACTGACATCTCGGAGGATTACGGGGTGGGCAAGGGCTCCGATGGAGGCGCGCTGATCGGCAGGGTCGTCGCCAAGTTTCAGGCTCTGGTCGAAGACAGCATCTGGCAGGCGCACGGCGATCGCTTCATCTTCGCCATCGCCGTGCATGAGATCGAATGCTGGCTGCTTCCGCTGCTCTTCGAGACGCAGAGGGCGAAGATGGCCAAGATCACCGGATGCTTCGACGCAGCCGAGCACCAGTTGAAGAAGCTCGGTCGGCCCCGTCTGACGAACCGCGAGGGCGGCAAAGACCCCTTCGGGTATGAAAAGGCGTCCGCGGACTATCGAAAGTACAAGGTCCTCATGCGGTTGCGCGGCAGCAACAGCTCCTTGAACGCCTTCGTGACGGAGGTCGAGCGCCGCAACATCGTGATCCCGACCACCACGGGCTGAAGTCAGTTCATCGCGTCGGCGTCGCATGTGCGCTATCAGGAATCGAGGGTCTTTCGCACCCGGTGGGCCAGGTCGGCCGCGGTGAAGGGCTTGGGCAGCAGGGGCTCGAGCCGCGGGCCGCTGTGGTCGTGATAGCCGGAGATATAGAGCACGCGGGTCACGATATGTTCGGCCTGGAGGCGTGCGGCGAGTTCGGGGCCGCCGAGCTCGGGCATGACGACGTCGGTGAGCAGGAGGTCGATGGTGAGCTCGGGGCGGGCGGCGAGCAGGGCGAGGGCGTGGGCGCCGTTGTTCGCGGTGATCACGGTATAACCGAGGCCGGTGAGCACGCGGAAGGCGAAGGCGCGCAGGCGGTCCTCGTCCTCGACCAGGAGGATGGTCTCGCTGCCGCCGAGGGTCTGGTCGGCCGCCGCGAGCTTGGGGCGCGCCGGCGGGGTGGTGGTCTCGGCGGGCAGCACGATGCGAAAGCGGGCGCCGCGGCCGGGGGCGCTCTCGCAGCTGATGTGTCCGCGGTGCTGCTTGACGATCCCGTAGCAGGTGGGCAGTCCGAGGCCGGTGCCGAGGCCGGGGCCCTTGGTGGTGAAGAATGGTTCGAAGATGTGGGCCTGGATCTCCGGGGTCATGCCGAGACCGTCGTCGAGGACCTCGATGCTGATATGGTCGCCGGGCAGCAGGGTCGGGAAGATCGGGTCGAAGGCGGCGATGTGGAGGTTTCGAGTCGCGATCGTGAGCACGCCGCCGGTCGGCATCGCGTCGCGGGCGTTGACCGCGAGGTTGACCAGGACCTGCTCGATCTGGGCCGGATCGGCGCGCACCGGCGCGAGCGCGGGATCGAGGTCGAGGATCAGCGCGATGTTCTCGGCGATCAGCCGCCTGAGCATGCGCTGGAGCTCGGCGAGCAGCGCGTTGAGGTCGACCACGCTGGGGTTGATGCTCTGCTTGCGGGCGGAGGTCAGCAGGTGGCGCGTCATCACCGCGGCGCGCTCGGTCGCCAGGCGGATCTCGGTGAGCTCGAGCTGGACCGGATGATCGGCGGGCAGCAGCTCGTGCGCGAAGCTGCTGGCGCCGCCGATCACCGTCAGCAGGTTGTTGAAGTCGTGGGCGATGCCGCCGGCGAGGCGGCCGATCGTGTCCATCTTCTGCGAGTGGCGCAGCTCGGCCTCGAGGGCGATGCGGTCGGTGACGTCGGTCTGGACGCCGATATAATGGGTGATGTGGCCGTCGTCCTCGGTGACCGGCGAGATCTGGAGGTCGTTCCAGAAGGCGCGCCCGTCCTTGCGGTAGTTCAGGAGCGTCACCTTGCAGCCGCGACCGGCGGCGAGGGCGTCGCGGATCTGCTGGCGCACGCTCGGGTCGGTGCCGGGCCCGGCGAGCAGGCGGCAGTTGCGGCCGAGCAGCTCGGCGGCGCTGTAGCCGGTGATGCGCTCGCAGGCCGGGTTGACGTAGATCATCGGCAGGTCGGGGTGGCCGGCGTCGGCGATCAGGATGCCGGTGCAGGCGGCGCCGATCGCCCGGTCGCGCAGGCGCAGCGAGGCCTCGGCCTGCTTGCGGGTGGTGATGTCGAGGGCGCTGAAGACCACGCCGATGACCGATCCATCGCCGGCCCGCACCGGGATGTAGCTGAGCTCGTGCCAGCCGCTCGAAGCGGCGCCGTGGTGGACCAGGCGCTCATACTGGCTGGCCTCGCCGTGGAGGGCGCGCGTGAAGTGGGTGATGAACGGCTCGATGCTCGCGGGCGCGACATATTGAAGAATGCTGTCGCCGACGGCGACCTCGCGGCCCAGGACGCGGAGGGTCGCCTCGGCGACCACGCGGTTGAAGGCGAGGATCCGGTAGTCGCTGTCCAGGAGGTAATAGGCCGCCCGCGAGCCGTCGAAGATGGCGCGCAGGTGGGCCTCCGGGGTCCAGGTCGCCGCCGTCACTGGCACACCTCGCCGCGCCAGGACTGCCGGCGCGCGAGCGTGGCGCGGATCTCCTCCCGGGTCAGGCGGCCCGGAAAGCGCGGCTGCACCGGCCGGGACGAGGCCGGGTCTTTGGGGGGAGGCTCGCGGGTCATGGGTGGGGGCGCGCGGGCGACGGGCGGCCAGACGCTACCACGCCGCGCGGGTGGTCCGTGAGCCGGGTCCGCGACAAAAAGGCCTGCCAGTGGCCCGTGGTGAGGTCTGCGGCGCAATTGTGGGCCGTGGCCCCCATGCTGGCCGCCAGCTCCGGACGTCCGCGCGCGGCCTGAACATCCAGGGACTATCCGGGGCGGCGGTCGCGGGGTACGGTCGTGCCTGCAATGCCGTCGCAGCTCGCCGAGTCCGATTGGAGCCTGCTGCTGTCCCAGATCGAGCGGGGCGCCTGCACGCCGTTTCTGGGGCCGGGCCTCAATCACGGGCGATTGCCGCTGCCGGGCGATATCGCGATGAAGTGGGCGGAGGAGGGCGGCTATCCGCTCGAGGACCGCTGGAACTTCCCCCGGGTCGCGCAGTTCATGGCGCAGGAGCGCGGGCCGCGGTGGTTGCTGGACGATCTGGCGACGACGCTGAGCACGGCCGGCGCGACGTCGATGGCGGAGGACGACCCGCTCAGCGTGCTGGCGGAGCTGCCATTCACCACCTATGTGACGACGGCCTACGACGATCTGCTGGTGCGGGCGCTGCGGGCGAGCAAGGGCGGGCGCGGGGAGAAAACGCCGCGCAAGCCGAGGATCGATCATTGTCGGTGGAGCGACGGCCTGCGCTCGTCCTCGATGGCGACCATCTTCGAGCAGGATCCGCACTATGTGCCGTCGGTGGACGAGCCGTTCGTGTTCCACCTCAATGGCCAGCTCCCGGTCGAGGAGTCGCTGGTATTGACGGAGGACGACCACTTCGACCTGCTGGTGGCCACCGCACGCCACCCGAATCGCGTGCCGCCGCCGGTGCAGCGGGCGCTGCGCGGCGGGCCGCTGCTGTTCCTCGGCCAGCCGCTGACCGACTGGAACTTCCGCGCGCTGCGTCGCAGCCTCTGCGGCGCCGACTTCAGCGGCCTGCAGCTCGGCACGGTATCGGTGCACGCGCCGCTGCCCGAAGGCAACGACGAGGTGGTCCGCCTGGTCGAGCGCAACGACGCGCGCGGCGGCGTCAAGGTGTACTGGGGTAGCGCCCAGGAGTTTTTGCAGGAGCTGCGCGAGCGCTGGTCTCGCGCGTCACGCAGCTAGCGCGTATCTCCGGGAGTCGACACGAATATGCCGCCCGCCGCACCCACGAGCCCGTTCCCGGGACCCCGTCCATTCACCGCGGCCGAGCGCGCGCACTTCTTCGGCCGCGCCGCCGAGATGCGGGACCTGAGCGCCTTGGTGATCGCCCACCCGGTCACGGTGCTGTACGGGCCGAGCGCGGCGGGCAAGACGTCATTGGTCGCGGCCGGCGTGGTGCCGGCGCTCGAGCTGGCCGGCTTTCAGGTGCTGCCGGTCGCGCGGGTCGGCGGTATGCTGCCGCCGGGCCTCGATATCTCGCGGGTGCGCAATGTCCATAGTCTGGGCGTGCTGATGCACTGGCACCCGGGCGAGCCGACGATCGACGAGCTGGCGGCGCAGACCCTGGATTCATTCGTGCATGCGCTGCCGCGGGCGAGCGACGCCGAGGGCGGGGAGCGGCCGCTGGTGCTGATCATCGATCAGCTCGAGGATATGTTCGGCGCCGGCGCGCAGTCGGACCTGCGCCACGAGTTCCTGCGCGAGCTGGCGGCGTGTCTGCGTCCGGAGCGGGGCCGGAGCGGGCGCGAGCGGCCGGTGCGGCTGCTGCTGGTGATCGACGAGGTCAAGATGGCCGCGCTCGAGCGCCACGCGGCGGTGCTGCCCGACCTGATGCGGGTCCGTTACCACCTCGACCGCCTGGCAGTGCCGGCGGCGATCGAGGCGATCGTCGGGCCGGCGAAGGCGGCGATCACCCGCGCCGACGCCGAGACCCTCGCCCGCGAGCTCGCCCAGCGGCGGGTGTGGATCGGGAAGAAGCGAGTGGTTCTCGCCGGCGATCGCATCGAGCCGATGCACATCCAGCT
>NZ_JACCSO010000252.1 GCF_013812955.1 Nannocystis sp.
GTAGTAGCCTGCCGCATAGCCGACGGGATGCGAGAACAAGTGCGAAAAGCCAGCCAGCATGCCGTAGTCTTTGGGCAATTCGCTGGCGGCGTAGCGCTGCATAATGCGGTTGCCGTAGTCCATCACGTCGCCGTCTTTGTCCGAAGCGTAGTCGATGTGCAGGGCTAGATCGACGGCAGCGAAGCCGAGCTGGCGCATCTGCATGCTCGCGGCGCGAAATGTGCGGGTGGCGTGCAGCCGTTCCAGAAGCGCTTCAGGAAGTGGCGCGCCAGATTCGTAGTGGGCCGCGAACAGGTTCAAGGCGTCGCGCTCGGAGCACCAATTCTCCATGATCTGCGACGGCAGCTCGACGAAGTCCCAGGCGACGTTGGTGCCGGCGAGGCTGCGCACCTCGACGCGGGTCAGCAGGTGATGCAGCAGGTGGCCGAACTCATGGAACAGGGTCTCGACCTCGTCGTGGGTCAGCAGCGCCGGGGCGTCCCCGACCGGCGGCGTCAGGTTGCCGCAGATCAGGCCCAGGTGCGGGCCGAAGCCGCCCTGCTCGTCCGCGGCGCCGGTGATGAAGGCGTTCATCCACGCGCCGGCGCGCTTGCTGTCGCGCGGGAACAGGTCGGCGTAGAAATAACCGATGCGCGCGCCGTGCTCGTCGTCGACGGCGTAGGTCTGGACCTCGGGGTGCCAGGTCGGCAGCTCGGTGGTCGGCGTGACCGTCACCCCGTAGAGCCGATGCACGACCTCGAACATGCCGGCGAGCACCTTCGTGGCCGGGAAGTACGGGCGCAGCGCCTCGTCGTCGAAGTCGTAGAGCGCCTGGCGCTGCTTCTCCGCGTAGAAGGCGAGGTCCCAGGGCCGCAGGGCCGGGGCGCTCTCGCCCTCGACGACGCGGCGAAACGACTGCAGGCTGTCGTTCTCGGCCTGGAAGGCGGACTCGACGCGGGCGCGCAGGTCGGTGACGAAGCGGCGCGCGGTGTCGCCGGTGCGGGCCATGCGGTTGTGGAGCACGAGGTCGGGGAAGTCGGTGAAGCCGAGCAGCGCGGCCTGCTCGTGGCGGAGGCGAAGGATCTGGGCGAGCAGGTCGCGGTTGTCGTGGGGGCCCGGAGCGGCGCAGATGTTGGCGGCGCGGTACATCTGCTCGCGCAGGTCCGCGCGCTCGGCGTAGGTCATGAAGGCGATGAAGCTCGGCTGCTGGAGCGTGAAGCGATGGCCCTGCTGGCCGCGGGCCTCGGCGCTGGCGCGCGCGGCGTTGACGGCCGAGGGCGGCAGGCCGGCGAGGTCGGAAGGATCGGTGAGCAGGAGCTCGAAGGCGTTGGTGGCGTCGAGCACGTGCTCGCTGAACTGCGTGGTGATCTGGGCGAGCGCGACGCCGATCTCCGCGAGCCGCTGCTTGCCCTCGGGCGGCAGCTCGGCGCCGTGGCGGCGGAAGTCGTCGAGGGTCTTGTGCAGGAAGCGGTGGCGCGGGCCGGTGAGGGCGCGCGCGTCCTCGGTGTCGGCGTAGGCGCGCAGGGCCTGCCAGAGGCCGTCGTCGAGCGGGAGCTGGGCGTAGAACTCGGCGACGGGGGCCTGCACCGCGTTGTAGGCGGCGCGCAGGTCCGGGGTGGTGGCGACGGACTCGAGGTGGCCGACGACGGTCATGGCGAGGTCGAGGGCCTCGGTGGCGGCGTCGAGGGGGGCGAGGGTGTTGGCGTAGGTGCGCGCGGCGGTGTCGGCGACGATGCGCTGGATGGCCGCGCGGGCCTCGGCGAGCAGCTGGGTGACGGCGGGTTCGACGTGGTCGGGGCGGATGCGGTCGAAGGGGACCTGCAGGGGGATCTGGAGGAGGGGGTTGTCCTGCACGGGGCGAAGATAGCAGGCCTCGCGTGCATCGGCGGGCCGGTCGTGGCATGGATCTCTCAATTCATCATGACGCTCATCGACCTGCCTCTCCTGCGTGGTGAGCCCGAGGGACCCGCGTCGATCACGGCGCTGCTCGGTCCGACCAACACCGGCAAGACCCATCAGGCGATCACGCGCATGCTCGAGCATCGCACCGGGATGATCGGCCTGCCGCTGCGCTTGCTCGCGCGCGAGGTCTATGACCGCGTCTCGGCGCAGGTCGGCGAGGCCGCGGTCGCGCTGATCACCGGCGAGGAGAAGCGGGTGCCGACGCGGCCGCGCTACTGGGTGTGCACGGTCGAGTCGATGCCGGTCGGTCACGCGGTCGACTTCATGGCGATCGACGAGATCCAGCTCGCGGCCCACCGCGAGCGCGGGCACGTGTTCACCGACCGCCTGCTGCACGCGCGAGGCGAGCGCGAGACCATGTTCCTCGGCAGCGACACGATGACCGACATCGTCCGGGCGCTGGTGCCGACGGCGCAGATCGAGCGCCACCCGCGGTTCTCGCGGCTGAGAAACCTCCCGCCCTGCGAGCTGGCTCAATTGCCGCCGCGCTCGGCGGTGGTCGCGTTCTCGGCGGCGCAGGTCTACGAGCTGGCGGAGAAGCTGCGGCGGCGCAAGGGCGGCGCGGCGGTGGTGCTGGGGGCTCTGTCGCCGCGCACGCGCAACGCCCAGGTGGCGATGTATCAGGCGGGCGAGGTCGAGTACATGGTGGCGACGGACGCGATCGGGATGGGCCTGAACATGGATGTCGACCAGGTCGCGTTCGGCTCGCTGACGAAGTTCGACGGCAAGGTGCTGCGGCCGCTCGAGCCGGCCGAGCTGGCGCAGATCGCCGGGCGGGCGGGGCGTTACACGAAGGATGGGAGCTTCGGGGTGCTGGCGGGGGTGTCGCCGCTGCCGCAGTCGGTGGTGGGGCAGATCGAGGGCCACCGGTTTCCGGCGATCGAGCGGCTGGTGTGGCGCAGCAGCGACCTCGACTTCGCCAGCGTGGAGGCGCTACAGGCCTCG
This sequence comes from Nannocystis sp., assembly GCF_013812955.1. Lineage (GTDB taxonomy): Bacteria > Myxococcota_A > Polyangia > Nannocystales > Nannocystaceae > Nannocystis. Next base: position 2,887 of record NZ_JACCSO010000252.1, read on the forward strand.
CTGAAGCGGCGGCCGAGCAACCCGTATCTGCGGCTGGTGGAGCGCAGCGACGACGCGGACGCGCTGGCCGAGCTCGCGCTGGTGCCGGAGCTGCGGGCGCTGGCGTCGGGACCCGAGCTGGTGGCGCTGCTGTGGGACGTGTGCCGGATCCCCGACTTTCGCAAGCTGCTCGAGGGCAGCCACGTGCGGCTGATCGCCAATGTGTTCTCGCAGCTGGCGCGTGATGGCCGGCTGGATCCGGCGTGGATGACGCGAAGGATCCGGAGCCTGGATGATGATGAGGGGGACATCGAGGCGTTGATGAGCCGGATCTCCTTCGTGAGGACCTGGACGTACATCAGTCATCATGGGCGCTGGGTCTCGGACCCCGAGCACTGGCAGGCGCTGACCCGCGGGATCGAGGACCGCCTCAGCGATGCATTGCATGATCGGCTGACGCAGCGCTTCGTCGATCCGAAGGTGCGCAGCTTCTCGCGGGAGCCGGTGCTGCCAGCGAAGCCGGGCGTGCGGCGCGAGCGAGCGCGCGCGGCGAGCGAGCGCGTGCCGGCCGCGGACAGCCCGTTCCGGCAGCTATTGAACCTGCGGCTGGCCGACTCGGAGCCCGAGCGTGAGGCGGTCGACGACGAGGCGGCCAAGATCGTCGAGGCGCCGCACGAGGCATTTAAGATTGATGCGCGCGGTCAGCTGCGGCTCGCCGAGCTGCACGTGGCGACGATGATCCGCGGCTCCGACTTGCTGCGGCCGGAGATCCAGGTGGTGCTCGGTGAGCCCTTCGGGGCCGGGGCGATCGCGCAGGTGCGGCGGCGCATGCTCGCGTATGCGCGCGACCTGGTGAACGAGCTGCTGGCGCCGCTGCGCAGTGATTCGGTGGCGCGGCTGAGCCCGGCCGGTCGTGGTCTGGTGTATCAGCTCGAGCATGGCCTCGGCTCGGTGCTGCGCGCGCGGGCCGAGCTGCAGGTGCGCAGTTTAAATAATGAGGACCGCAAGATCTTGGCGGCGATGAAGCTGCAGCTCGGCGCGCTGGTGGTGTTCTTGCCGGCGCTGCTCGAGGGCGACGCGGTGCTGCGGCGGGCGGCGCTGTGGGCCGCGGCGTTCGGGCGGCCGCCGGTCTTGCCGCCGAGCGGGAAGGTGTCGGTGGCGGTCGACGAGGATGTCGACCCGTCGTGGTACCACACGATCGGCTATCCGCCGTTCGGGCCGCGGGCGATCCGCGCGGATCAGGCCGAGCGCTCGTTCAGCCGGCTGCTGCAGGTCATGAGCGCCGGACCGGCTCCGCTGCCGCCGGAGCTGGCGTCGTGGCTGGGGTGCTCGCAGGCCGACGCGGCGGGCGTGGCCGAGGCGATGGGATTGACGCGCGTCGACGAGCAGCGCTTCGTGTTCGCAAGGTCGGATCGCGGGCGGAAGTCGCGGCGTCGCGGCTCGAAGTGAGTCGTCGACGCGGTGGTTTTTACGGGGTCGGGCTCGCAGCTGTGGGGTCTTGAGGCCGTTGCTCATGCAGCTATAGGCGTCTTGAACTTTCTGGGCAGCAGCGATAGCTTGCCATCATGCGCGATTTTGTGCGGCCGCTCATCGTCGGACTTCTGATGACGCTCGCTGCATGTCAGGACGGACTCGACGCGCCAGTCCAGGCGACCAGCAAGGGCGGTCCGAATCAGCCCGGCGGCGAAGGCCCCGGGCAGCAGCCCTCGCCTACAACAGCCTCGCCGACCGGCTCCACGGGCGATGTGAGCACCGGCTCGACGAGCGCGAGCGTGACGGGCGGCGCGAGCGTGACGGGCGGCGCGAGCAGCACGGGGGC